>NZ_JAGTPI010000039.1:0-55809 GCF_021147825.1 Pseudomonas quasicaspiana | reverse complement strand
CCAGCGACCGGTAAACCCTGGCGACTCCCCCGTTTGTACCTTATCGCGGGCAAGCCCTGCTCCCACAGAGTTCGCTTGGTAGTTTGCCCAACGAGAACCCCATGCCTCAGCACCGCCCTTACAAAGTTGCACTCAACGGCTACGGCCGTATTGGACGTTGCGTCGTGCGCGCGCTTTGCGAGCGAGGGGCCAAGGCCGGGTTTGAAGTGGTTGCCATCAACGATCTGGCCGACATGGCCAGTCTCGAATACCTCACGCGCTTTGACTCCACACACGGCCGGTTCCCCGGCGAAGTGCGGGTCGAAGGGCAATACCTGCACATCAATGATCACAAGATCAGAGTGCTGCGCAGCGAGACGCCGGAAGGCGTCGACTGGGCGGCGCTGGAAGTTGATCTGGTGCTCGAATGTTCAGGCGTCTACAACACCCGTGAAGACGGCCAGCGCTTCATTGACGCTGGCGCGCCACGGGTGCTGTTTTCCCAGCCGATGGCCAGCGAAGTCGACGTCGACGCCACGATTGTGTTCGGCGTCAATCAGCAGAAGCTGACGGGGCGCGAGCTGTTGGTTTCCGCCGCATCCTGCACCACCAACTGCAGCGTGCCCTTGCTGCGTCTGCTGGATCAGGCTGTCGGGCTGGAATACGTCACTATCACCACGATCCACTCGGCGATGAACGATCAGCCGGTGATAGACGCCTATCACCATGAGGATCTACGCCGTACGCGCTCGGCTTTCCAGTCGATTATTCCGGTGTCCACTGGTCTGGCGCGCGGTATTGAGCGGCTGCTTCCGGAACTTGCGGGCCGAATTCAGGCCAAAGCAGTTCGCGTGCCGACGGTAAACGTGTCCTGCCTCGATATCACTTTGCAAACCGCGCGTGATACCGATGCCCTCGAGATCAACCGCCTGCTCCGCGAGGCCGCCACCAGTGGCCCGTTGAAAGGACTGTTGGCCTACACCGAGTTGCCGCACGCCAGTTGTGATTTCAACCATGACCCTCATTCGGCCATCGTTGATGCGAGTCAGACGCGAGTTTCCGGCCCGAGGCTGGTCAACGTGCTGGCCTGGTTCGATAACGAATGGGGTTTTGCCAATCGAATGCTTGACGTCGCTGAGCACTTTTTGCGCGTCGCAGACCCACAACATTAAAAACAGGGATTCACTCATGACCGTGTTGAAGATGACCGAGCTCGACCTGCAAGGTAAGCGTGTATTGATTCGCGAAGACCTCAACGTCCCGATCAAGGACGGCAAAGTCAGCAGTGATGCGCGCATCCTGGCGTCGTTGCCAACCATCAAGCTCGCGCTGGAAAAGGGCGCAGCCGTGATGGTCTGCTCGCATCTGGGTCGTCCAGTCGAAGGTGAGTTCTCTGCCGAGAACAGCCTCAAGCCGGTTGCTGAATACCTGAGCAAGGCTCTGGGCCGTGAAGTGCCACTGGTTTCTGACTATCTGGACGGTGTTGACGTTAAAGCGGGCGACATCGTGCTTTTCGAAAACGTACGCTTCAACAAGGGCGAGAAAAAGAACGCTGACGAGCTGGCGCAGAAATACGCTGCCCTGTGCGACGTCTTCGTGATGGACGCTTTTGGCACCGCCCACCGCGCTGAGGGCTCGACCCATGGTGTGGCCAAATTCGCCAAAGTCGCTGCAGCAGGCCCGCTGCTGGCTGCAGAGCTGGAGGCGCTGGGCAAAGCCCTCGGCGCTCCGGCCCAGCCAATGGCCGCCATCGTTGCCGGTTCCAAGGTATCTACCAAGCTCGACGTGCTCAATAGCCTGAGCGCCATCTGCAACCAGTTGATCGTCGGTGGTGGTATTGCCAATACGTTCCTGGCTGCGGCAGGCCACAAGGTTGGCAAATCGCTGTACGAGCCGGACCTGCTTGATACCGCCCGTGAAATCGCCGCCAAGGTCAGCGTGCCGTTGCCGGTGGACGTAGTCGTAGCCAAAGAGTTCGCTGAAAGCGCAGCCGCAACGGTCAAGTTGATTGCCGACGTTGCTGATGACGATATGATTCTGGATATCGGCCCGCAAACTGCAGCGCACTTCGCCGAATTGTTGAAATCTTCCAAGACTATTCTGTGGAACGGCCCGGTAGGTGTGTTTGAGTTTGACCAGTTCGGCGAAGGCACCAAGACCTTGGCTAAAGCCATTGCCGAAAGCTCGGCGTTCTCCATCGCAGGCGGTGGCGACACGCTGGCGGCGATCGACAAATATGGCGTAGCGGATCAAATCTCCTACATTTCTACCGGTGGTGGCGCATTCCTGGAATTTGTCGAAGGCAAAGTCCTGCCAGCCGTGGAAGTTCTGGAACAACGTGCCAAGGCCTGAGGATCAGGCTTTGCAAAAGGGAAATGAAATGCTCAGGCCGTTACCAATGCTCATGATTGCTGCACTGCTCGCTGGCTGCGCCAGCAAGCCGGAGGCCGACGAGGTTGTGCGCGAGCCTGCGCTGGTTCAATTGAGTTGCTATCAGGCGAACTGGCAGGCCGAAACCGTGCCGGTGATCTATAAGCGCGGCGGTGAAGCGGTGCTGGATAAGTACGAGTTCATGCCTAATCTCGGGCCAGTGGCCTGTCGTTAAGCGTTGATCGCAGGGATGAGTTTGGCAACATCTTGGGCCGGCGGTGGTCACTTAAGGGTGGATAACTCTTTTTGAACAAGGAATTTCGCCATGAAGATCGCCGCCGTTGCCCTGTTGAGTTGTGTGATGTTTGCCGGATGCAGCAATTCTGGCCCGCGTGCCAAGGCTTGTGAAGTATTCAGCCCGGCGTCCGTAAACGTGCCGACGACCCAGAGTTCTCAACGGGTTGAAGCGCTGGCTACGGGTGAACCGGCCGATGATCGGAATCAGGAACAGAACTGCCCCTGAAGGTTGAAGCGACTGGCATTCGCCCCGCTTCCCGGGGCGGGCCAGGAGAAGTAATGAAAGGCTTGATTGCCCTTGCGACATTTGCAGTGCTTGGTGGTTGCGCCAGCATGAAGGCTCCGGAAACGGGTAATACCTGGACAAGTTGGGTTTGCGACAGCAAGGCTCAGGTCCATTGGCGTTACGTTGACAAGGCCAAGGCCGAAGTCGATGTACGTTTGAATGAAAGCGATCAGGTCTTCCGGCTGACTGCCGAGCCTGGTTCGCCATCGCTGTACAGTAATGGTGTGCTGGCTTTCCAGAACAAGGGCGACGAAGGCCTGGTGTACTGGGACGCTACAAACGATTTGATCGGGCGCGGTTGCAAGAAGCGTTGAAAAAGCTGCACCGATGATTCACCGCATAGCCTGCGGGCTCATGCGTAGAACTTTAATAGCAGCCGCCGCTACGGCAGGTTTGCACGATAACGACCCTACCGGGAGAGAGACAGACAATGGCACTTATCAGCATGCGCCAGATGTTGGACCACGCAGCCGAATTCGGTTATGGCGTCCCAGCTTTCAACGTGAACAACCTGGAACAAATGCGCGCCATTATGGAAGCGGCCGACAAGACCGATTCCCCGGTGATCGTTCAGGCCTCGGCCGGCGCCCGTAAATACGCTGGTGCTCCGTTCCTGCGTCACCTGATTCTGGCCGCGGTTGAAGAATTCCCGCATATCCCGGTGGTTATGCACCAGGATCACGGCACCAGCCCTGATATTTGCCAGCGTTCGATCCAGCTGGGCTTC
Source organism: Pseudomonas quasicaspiana (assembly GCF_021147825.1). Classification (NCBI taxonomy): domain Bacteria; kingdom Pseudomonadati; phylum Pseudomonadota; class Gammaproteobacteria; order Pseudomonadales; family Pseudomonadaceae; genus Pseudomonas; species Pseudomonas quasicaspiana. The sequence continues at coordinate 52,150 of NZ_JAGTPI010000039.1, read as the reverse complement.
AGCTCGGTGATGATGGACGGCTCGCTGGGCGTGGACGGCAAAACGCCGACCACCTACGAGTACAACGTTGAAGTGACTCGTCGTGTTGTTGCCTTCGCTCACGCCTGTGGCGTTTCGGTTGAAGGTGAGCTGGGTGTTCTGGGCTCGCTGGAAACCGGTATGGCTGGCGAAGAAGACGGCGTTGGCGCTGAAGGCATGCTCGATCACAGCCAGATGCTGACCGATCCGGAAGAAGCCGCTGACTTCGTCAAGAAAACCCAGGTTGATGCGCTGGCTATCGCCATCGGCACCAGCCACGGCGCTTACAAGTTCACCAAGCCGCCTACCGGTGACATCCTGGCGATTGATCGCATCAAGGAAATCCACAAGCGCATCCCGAACACTCACCTTGTGATGCACGGTTCGTCTTCGGTCCCGCAAGAGTGGTTGAAAATCATCAACCAGTACGGCGGTGAAATCAAAGAAACCTACGGCGTACCAGTCGAAGAGATCGTTGAAGGCATCAAGCACGGCGTGCGCAAGGTCAACATCGACACCGACCTGCGTCTGGCCTCCACCGGTGCCATTCGTGAGTTTATGGCCAAGAACCCGGGCGAGTTCGACCCACGTAAGTACCTGGCCAAGACTGTAACGGCCATGCGTGACGTGTGTATCGCTCGCTACGAAGCGTTCGGTACTGCTGGCAACGCATCGAAGATCAAGCCAGTGTCTCTGGACGCGATGTTCGAGCGCTATGCTCGCGGCGAACTGGATGCCAAGATCAACTGAGTGATGGTTGATTGAGCAATGAAAAAGCCCGCAGCAATGCGGGCTTTTTTGTGGGGGCGTTTAGGAGGTCGTTTCCTTGTCGATGGGAGTGTGAGTGTTTTAACGCTGCCAGGAAACTTAAGTTACATCTTTGGCCAGTCCGGCATTTAGATTGGCTGATACATAACTGTGCCTCCATTACTCTCTTGCCGATATAGATATTGAACTGTCTCAATAGGGAAATGAAGATGGCTATTAATATCAGCGGTGCGGGATCAATCACCTATGTGCCAATGGAATATGTATTTAAAATAAAACAACCAGAGATGGTAGAGAACGAATACACGGTAAAAGATGATGAGGCGGCGCGAGAAATCATGAGGAATGTCGGGATTGTGGATCTCGACGGTCTCAAATCGCTTCTCGAGGGGCTGGATATGACTTCAATCAGTACACGAGAGCTGAGTAGTTTGTGTGCGGGCCTCAATAAATTGGGCTTTAACGATGTAAGCGCTTATTTTTTTCTGGCTGAAGGGAATGAGGATTCAGGATTTGACGGAAGATCTCGTAACCTGGATGTCAAGTTCAATGCAATCCCTTTGGTCTACGAGAAACTCCAAGGGCAAATTGACTTTGCTGCCACAGAAGGGCTGAAGGGCGACAAGGCGTATGGTCGAATTTTGAGTGGCATTGCCAATGCGAATCATATAGTCGCCGCACTCTCCTATTTCGTGAAAACTGCACATAAACTCCCCTCAATAAATGAGCAAGCATGATCTGCAGATCAATGCGCCTTTGCCTGAGCGCCGGCGCATTGACAGGCAGTTATCGTGTTATGGCTATGCTACCGTTGTAGGCCCAAGGGGTTTCATGATGGTTCTGATGTTTAACCCTGAAGGTGCCCGCGGTCGTTACCTGCGAGATATATCCACCGGAAGATTCAGCGATGGGTCGCCACTGTCCATTCTCCAGTTTCTCAATACGCATTAACGGTGCGAAACCTCCATTTTCGGATCGAACCTTGGATACGATCAACACCGAACGACAGGTAGGTCCATTAGCGATTGTGACCGGTCCATAGGAAACCACGGTTTTATTTGCAGGGATAACACCCGAGAATGGATTGCTGATAGTCAAACACGCAGCTTCAGCTTGTGATGCCAGTGCCAGAGTGACCAAGGATGCCAATAATGTCTTTTTCATAATAATTTCTCGCTTAATATAAGTTGGTTGATGTTGAATTATTGAGCTCGAACGAATCCGCGCGGGAAATTTATTCCGCAGGTAGGAAGGTTCTTTGATGTGAAGCGTTATTTGTAGGATGTTTCTTACATGTATTTATTCTTTTCCGTTTTTGAGGTGTGACTGCACGTAATCTTTTTCTGATTAGAAAATCAACCCTTAAACTGAAAGTTTATCCGAAAGGATAGTGCGCACGCGAAAGTGGCCTTTGCAGGCTGACATTGAGACGTGATTTATTTGTTTGATACAGCGAAAGACTGGTAGGACCGAATTTATTCGGGAAAGCTATATTTCAGGCGGCACAGAGGCTGCGGATGTCCCGACCCCTTCGCGAATGAATTCGCTCCCACGGAAGTTGTGCTGGCGCTCGTGATTTGGTTTCTTCACTCACGAATTTATCGCCTGAACTGACGCTATCGCGGGCAAGCTCATTCTCATTCAGCAAAATGCAATCAATGGGTTGAAATGCATTTTCTGTAGGAGCTGCCGAAGGCTGCGAAGCATTTCTCCTAATACACCGCCATCGCAGCCTTCGGCAGCTCCTACAGGTCCCGCGTTTAAACCGATGACGCTTCGGTTGTGCTCACTGTCCCTGTCTCACCCGAAGCCAGCGGCGGGGCGGTGACGATGGATTTCAAGTCAATCCGGCTCTGCAGCAGCTTGTCGATGTCCGGCTTGGGGCGCTGCAGCTCCGGGTTGCTCCCGGTCGCCCGCTCTATCTGTTCGCCACACGCCAGCAGATAGGCGTCAGCGCGGAATGCGCCCACTACTTGCAGGCCGAATGGCATGCCTTTGTGGTCAACGCCACAGGGCAGCGACAGGGCGGGGTTGGTCGCCAGCGTGACGACATAGGTCAGGGCCAGCCAGCGGTAATAATTCGCCAGCTCTTTGCCATTGATGCTCTTCAGGTAAAGGTCTTGCCAGGGGAAGGGCGACACAGGCGTGGTGGGCGAAAGGATCAGGTCGTAGTCCTCGAAAAGTGCCTGGAAGCGGCGATAGATCCGGGTCTGTTCCGTGGCGGCCCAAGCGCAGTCTTCCAGGGTCATGCGCATGCCCATTTCGTAGTTGGCGCGCGGGTTTTCGCCCAGGGAGTTCGGATCTCGCAGATATGCGTCGCGAGTGCCTGCGACAAAGCTTTCAGCCCTTAAAACATCGAAGCAACGATCCGTTTCACCAAGCTCCATCTGCACTTCATCGCAACTGCGAAACAAGAGTCGCAAGGCGTCGATTTTGCGGCGGAACACCTGACGAATATTGTCATCCACGTCGCAGCAGCCGAAGTCTTCGGTGTAACCGACACGCAAGGTGCCAAGGTCAACGTCTGGCAGCGCGCTGAAGAGGTTTTTGTCGACCTCGTAGCTCAGCGGTTCGCTTACGTGGAAACCGGCCGTAGCTTGCAGTTGCAGCAGCGTATCAGCCACTGTGCGCCCCATGGGGCCAACGACCGAGATGGGTGTCCAGCCCAGCAGGCGTCTTTCGCTGGGTACGAGGCCTGGAGAGGGGCGCAGGCCCACTACGCCGCATTTCGCTGCGGGGATGCGCAATGAGCCGCCCGTGTCCGAGCCACTGCACAACGGCAGCATGTCGGTGGCCAGTGCAGCAGCCGAGCCACCGGATGAGCCTCCGGCATTGACTTCAGGGTTGAACGGGTTGCCTGTGGCGCCCCATACGTCATTACGGGTGTTGGCACCTGCGCCCATTTCCGGCACGTTGGTCTTGCCGGTGACAATCGCCCCGGCGGCTCGCAGTCTGGCTACGAGTGCGTTGTCTTTGGCCGGAATGTTATTGCGGTAAAGTGGCGAGCCGTAGGTGGTCAGCAGACCCGCTGTGGCTTCCAGATCCTTGATGCCAATCGGCAGGCCGTGCAGCAAGCCCAAGGGTTGGCCCGAAAGCACCGCCTGCTCGGCTTCGCGCGCCTGCTGACGGGCCTGATCGAAGCAGGTGGCGGTCACAGCATTGACGTAAGGATTGACCCGCTCGATGCGCTCGATGCACGCGTCCATCAATTCCACAGGTGAAATCTGTTTGCTGCCGATCAGGCGGCGCAACTCAACGGCGGTTTTTTCCACAAGCTCATCGGGACGGCGCATTCGGAATACCTGGCAACAGTGATTGTTGCCTCGAATCTAGAGCAGACCGAGGCTTGCCACAATTTCAAGTTTTCGAATGATTTATTGCTGTTTCGGCATGGGAGGTTTTGCTGTGCGAGACCGCTGCAGGAGCTGCCGAAGGCTGCGAAAGTATTTCTTCTGGCGCACCGCGATCGCAGCCTTCGGCAGCTCCTACAACCATGGCTCTGGGTTCGGATCACGAAGCCTTCTGGTCTCGCACCATCAACAACCGCGACGCTTCGTTGTAATCAGCCTGGAAGGAAGGGCTGCCGATCCATTCGATGGCGGCATCTTCGTCTTCATCGTGGAACATTGCGCGGTAGGTGATCAGCAGGCCCATCATGAAGTCAGTGGCTTGCTCTTCGTCTTCCTCGGCAATGACTAGCGCAAGGACCGGGTATTGCAGGAACACGGCGCACATCGCCAATTGGCTGATGGACTGCGCTTGCTTCATGGTCTGGAACAGGTCGTCGAAGTCAGCCGGATCAAAGCCGTTTTCCACGATGTCTTTAAAGTCGAACGTGCTCAGATCAATTTCGACGTCATCGAAAGGCTGGTCGACCAGCGGTGATGCAAAAATCGGGTGCACCACTTTTTTGCCCGGCTTTTGCGAGCGGTTCTGCTTGGCCTTGGCTTTCGCCCGTTGGGCGCGTTTTTGCTGTTTATCTGGCGAAGCCATGAGCATGAGTCCTGTTGCGGCGAGTGATGACAGGCCGCTATTGAAGCGCAGAACTGTGTGAATCACCAAGGTCTGTGTTTTTTTACAGCGTCCGCACGCAGAGAGGCTCGTTGCTGGCGGCGCTGACGTTCATTCCCCTAAAGAGCGGCCACAGCTCGTCGGGGGTATCGACTGAAAGCTATCCGGTTGAAGGCGCGTTACCTCGTCGCGAGGTGCGTCAGCCGCGTTTATTGAGCGGGAGCTTGCTAGTCCGGTCTTTAGTGCTGCGCCTCTGAGGAGGGGCCTCTTTTCTCAAGGTCAGTAAACAAAACAGCTTTCACTAGCGACGAAACGATTCCACATTCCGTAGTGGCTAGCGCCCTGTCAATCCGGTCGTCAATTATGACCAATAGATCCTGACCGCCGGAGTATGGGCTGCTGATGACATCGCCGGCTTTGCGCATCACGCCGCCTGTGGCGTTAGCGTTCGGGTTGATGGCATCGACCAGTAAGTTGTCGAGTTGGAAATCAAAGTGATGTTCGCGTTGGGACATGCCTCGAACCTTGGGATTTAGCGTTAGCCTCGCGTTCGGTTTCCATTGGCGTAACAGCATCGCTACTTCGTCAATGAAGGTATTGGTGTCAACCGGTGCGCAGAGCGACTCCCTCTCATAGCTAATGACAGAAAGAATGCCCTCAAGGTAGCGAGCTATAAGCCTGGGTGCATCATCCTTGGGGCCGGACGCCTTGATCTCTCCGTCGTCACTGATACCCATCTCGAAAAGCTCGAGTCGGTTACGAATTGATGCCCAGCGACGCTTGTCGCCGACAGCAAGGCCAACCCCCGTCAGGTGCGCAAGGGTGTCGCCGTTGTCACTAAGTACCAGCGCATTACCGTGCTCAATTACGTAGAAGGCAACCGGCTCACCATCTGAGAATGAGAATGACGTGTCGACCTCGAGCACCGATCCGTGATGCCGTCCCTGAACAGACCTGCATTCAAAACCCAGATTATTCATCAGCCAGTTACATTCCATTATCGTCACCAAATGGGAAGGGCATCGCCGCGTCCAATGCGAGATTCACTCTAGTGCAAAAAAACTCCAGCCATCCGACGTAGTTTGTGCAGTCCATATCGCTTTGTACAGGCAGGATTTTGGATTCTCCAAGGTGCTCGTGCGGGCCAAAGAGCCGTGGCGGCCCATAGTGTGATCGCTTTGCTTTTGGCACGACTTCCAATTGGTAGATGCGCCGCTTTTTCTGCCTGCTCAGCCGGAACAGTGTGAACGTATATTTGCACCGGTCCGCAGTCAGGCCCACTCGCAAGTGGATTTCAACGGTCAGGCCCGGAATGCTCAACCCTTCTTCATCGACCGGGCGGAACGCTATTACCTTGAAGGCAAGGTTGGTCTCCTTCCCCTCAAATGAAAGCTCGCCTGCATAGGATTTGCGCAGCCTGATTAGCTCAATGTCATCCATTTCTTTGATGCTCTGGACCGATATCGATAGTTGGTTGCAGCTTGATCCTCGCTTGGTGAATTGCGCGACGATGAATCTGGCCAGCAGAATACGGAGCACGACCGGATTTTGCTGTCAGTCCATTCCGTTTCTGGCGTGTGGCTTTTCCCGATAGGGAGGAGGGCTTGAGGGGAAGACGCAGGGGGGGGAGCAGGAGTGAGGCTTTACGATTTACAGGCAGCAAACCGCAGCCATAAAAAAACCCGCACTAGGCGGGTTTCTTTATTTTTCAGGTGATGCTTGCACCACCTGAAATCAATTAGTGGTGCCCAGAGACGGAATCGAACAGTTGGCTACAGGTCACGATTTTAAAGGGGATGTCTGTAGTCGACATTTAAATCTACTCTATTTTTAAAATGTGGCCCTATTTTGAACCCACCCACGACGGCTGAAATGGTGTTGATTTTCTCTGCCTGTACCCGACGAGTGGTAAGCCCTTTTGGATCGCCCCATTGCCTGGCTGCTCACTTTTACGGTGGTTGTGATGCTGGCGCCGCGTGGCACTTCCACTACACTGAGGTGTCCTGTTAAACCCTCTCGCGCAAGCACTACCCCAGATCAGGGTGGTGGTCGTGGTCATTGGGGCGGTTTTCACCGCGCGACAATTGATGGATAACCCACCCTATACGGTTTGTTTTGCTTACCGTGATTTTTGGAGGATTGCCCGACGTCCCATTTCGGTATGTCAGTTGCTGGAGGTATCCGACGTCCATGCTGGTCGGGGCGTTGGACAAGAGGAAAAAAACAGCAGGGATAAAAGGAAAACCCCACGCTAGGTGGGGTTCTGATTATTTCTCGCTACGTTTTAAGTAATGGCCAACCACTTCAAAAGTGAATTGAAGCTTGGGCTCATTCTCCACTGGTTCACGCTTCGGGGGCGACGACAAAGACTCCCGGGTACGGTAGTTTTTTTTGTCGTTCCTAATGATGCGCATCACACGCTCCTCAGAAACCTCTTGATGGCTGCCACTGTGATTCTTGGGCTACAGAAGTCCTTAACCATAGTCCATTTTCCTGCAGAGGTCTTCTTCTTCGCGACAGACGAGCCATCTGCTCCGACCTCAAGATAGAATTCATGGGTATCGGTTACCTTGCTCCAGGTGCGAACACCGTTGACTTCGTTATAGACCCAGTCGAGCGTATTGTCATCAATCGATGCCAGGTCGTTAGCCACTTCGAGCGCGGATTGATAGCGCTCTGCAAGGTTTGCCTTCAGGCATTTTTTAATAATATTCCCAAGCTTAGATGGGATGTGCTCCAAGAGAGCCCGAGATGGAAAGGTTTCGGCACAAATCGCATTTCGATAAGCGTCCATATTATTATTGAATGCTTGGATCTGAAGATCAAAGGCCCTCTCTCCATGTGTCATTCTGTATATCGTCAGTCCGAGTTGATAGATGTCATATTGACAATTGAATGACTTGTCTGAAAAGTGTTCTGGGGCAACATGTTTTTTGTATATGAGTTCGGGGGTTGCTCGGAAGTTTGCATCCATACTTTTCGATAGGCCAAAATCGGACACGAGCGCGTCAAATCTATTTGAAAGTAAAATGTTGTCCGGTTTTATGTCGAAATGAATCAAGCCTTTTGAGTGGATGTTATGAAGTCCGGTGCATATTTGAATTGCGAATCTAACAATTTCTCGCACCGAAAGATGCCTTGTTTTCATCAGGTCTTTCAATGAGCCATTTTCATAGTATGGTAGTGCAAGATATATGTTTTGATCGCACTCGCAAGCATATTGGATCTGAACTACGTGAGGATGAGTCGCCTTATACAATACCCTGGATTCATTGAAGAATAGATCTGGATGTGAAAAACGACCCTTTGGAATCTCTTTCACAACTAGCAGGGCATCCAAATATCTATCATGGGCAATGAATGCTCTAGAGTTCGCGCCATCCTGTCCGATTTCTTTGCGATATTCGAAGCTTACTTCAGCCTTACTATACATTCCATACATGATTATGCCCCCATCGCACAAAGAACGGCTTCACGCTCGGCCTTGGAAAGATCACCCCAGCCTTCAAATCCATCGGGTGCGTTTTCGCCTTCCACAAGTGGCTTGAATTCAGTTCTTTTAATCCCGATACGAGAAGAGATGTTTGATATTTGTCCAATGTAGTAGCTTTTAAGCGGGCTGCTAGCAAATGCTTCTTGTATTACACCTTCGATCTGAACGCGCTCTATGGAAATTCGTTGTGCAGTAGGCTCGAGGATTCGGATGCCTGCTTCTAGTATCGAGTATTCTCGCAAGATGTCTATAAGGTTTAGTCGGATATGTTTAAGTGCTTCTGGAGTGTTCATTGATTTCGGTGTTGTTATTTTTCCAATGGTGATAATTTCTCCTTTTTTGTCATCAATTACACAGTAAACTACTTCAGAAGGTGACGCTCTTACGCCTAGTTTCATCCTTGATGCTCCGATAAAAATAAATACGTTATCTCAACCTGCTCGCCCGATGGTGTCATGTTGCTAGCTATGCTGTCAGCAGTCTTTGTTTGCATCACTCTGAGGGAGTCGACTTTAGGGAGTGCCTACTACTCAATTTGACTGATAGCGCGTGCTCTACACGACCTACCCTTTACGTTATTGTTGGGTCTGTCTAAAGCTCTAGACAGGGTCTCTGCTGTTTGGACATGCACTGAGCGCCCGAGCGCCATATCGCATACCTCTTAGGCCGTTTGAGGAGCATAGGTGCTCTAAAAACCGTCAAGGGCCTGTCTAGAATTGTGTGTGGCGCTAAGGACTTGTCTGACGCGGTATTTCACCACCCCATCCCACCAGCGTGAGCCTGGTTATTGATCGGGCGGTTCCCTTGACGGCCACCTCTTGAATTCTTGACGAGGCTGGTGCTGGCCAAGCTGCGCGAATGCCCGCAAAGCGTTGCTCTGTGTGGCTTTCAGCGTTCCAACTGCCGATGGCGTCAGATAAATCCGTCAAGGCCGGTCAAGGATTTTGGCCACGTTTTTTTGGTTCGACCGTGGGCCACTTGTTCCGCAATTGACTGTCCCGGCTCGTCCCCGTTTCTGGGCGAGGTGGCTATCCGGCCGCATGCCCAATCTGCCGCCAGTCTTTGCTGGCTTTGGACTGCGGGCCGGGCCGGAAGAACTGCGTCCCCTTCAGCCGTCCAGAGCCTGTCCAGAATCCTAGCCAGCGTCACGACTGGCCCAGACTGCCGGCGACGGTCAGCTCAGCAATGCCCTGGCGAATGAACACCAGGTTCTCATCGAGCGTTTCGAGAGCGCCGCGCACGTTATTTGCGATGTCTGCCAATCCGCGCTGTTCGACCCAGTTGGAAAGCTCCTCCACTGCGGCGCCCAGTGCGAGCTGGTTTTGATTGAGGCGGTCGAACAGGCTGGTAATCAGTTTGGTATCCGTCATTGTGGCTCTGCGTGTTTTTGAGGGAGCGTATTACCGGCTTCTGGAGAACCGTCTAGGGTATGTCAGGGGTATGACATGGCCAGGCGCCTACTTTGACGCAGCCCGCTCGGAATAAGCCTCAGACACCCAACCGGCATGGTTTTGGTCTGATGCCTGTCTCGCAATCCGTCAAAGTGTGTGGTCAAAGTGCTGATGGGTTTATTAGATCCCAGGCAGGTTTCACCACCCAGCTAAAATCAGGTGTAGCGCCCGACAGCAGCGAATCCAGGAGCGCTTTGAGCGATACGTGCTGAAGGCATGGCCCCCCGTCGTGGCCGTATTTCGCTATCGCCCACACCCCCCTTTGACCCATGTCAAAGACAACGGTGCGCTGGGACATCAGCCATCCCTCGCGAGGATTTCTCCAAGACCATGCATGTTGCCCCCGGTAAGACTCAGCCACGATTCCATCGAACGCTTTGCCGTGGTGCAATTCATACATCGCACCCCGTGACGGGTCTGCTGCAATATCACTCCTACAGAAATAGCCGTAAGCACTGCCGTCGTGACTCGGTTGCCTAAAGTGGCTCGACCATTTCGTGTAGGTAGGCATTCCCAGCTTGAAATCTCGCAGCCGATCGTGATTAGGGTCAGGCAGCGATTCGCCTATCCAGATGTGATCCTTGAACTTTTCTCCGTTCACTATCCAGATCATCCGCTCTCCATAGAACGTCTCGCGGCTTTTCATTTCCTCAATGCCCATTGGCGAGTTCTGCAGTTCAACCACCATCCCGTCTGGCCGCTTCACGTCCGCGATATGCTTCTCGCCAGTATGGTCATAGGCCACAACCTCTTGCCACTCGAACGGAAACAGAGCTTTCCAGGCGCGATGCCAAGGGCCTTCGTTCTCCATCCATGGGTCGCAGTGCCTTTGGCCAGCGTGTGCCCAATGCCAACGAATAATTGCCCCGCATTTCGCCTTAGCGGGTTTTCCGCATAATGGACACTCGCCTTTAAGGCCTGGCGCTGGCGCAGTGCGCTCTCCGCCCACAAGAGCTACTTCCATTGATGGCATAGCCTTATCCCTTACGATGATGAGAAGGAATGTAGCTGAATAGAACGGGCGTGATCATTTACAGTGTGCTTCCCCAATTTGGGGACAATGCTCTTGCCGTATGCGGTTTTCAGATAATGTGCCTATATTTCCCTAGGTTGGCAGTCAGAACGCCTTCTTTTGGTGGAAACAATAGTGGAACCATGCGCTTGGCAACCGCTCGCATAGGTAACCTTCCGTCATAGCCATGGCCGAGTTCGCGCTAGTTCGCGTTGTAAGGTTCAGACCAAAGGTGCGAAGCTCTATTTTTACAAGAAAACGACTAAGGCAGACGAATTGTGAAGTTTGAGCCTACCCAGCCTGGTAACCCTCACCGTCTGACAATAGACCAGCATGTCTTCCCGAAAGCGAGCATCCAGCGCTTCACGAACCCGGGAGGCAGCGTTGAAATCTTCGTCAAAAAGTTGAACCGTGTACTGAAACTGAAACCAAACAATTCGATCTTCTGCGCCAAGCGAGTTTGGGATCAGAAAACCGAGGCCGGGATTGGGAAGCACATTGAGGATCGGTTTCAAGCGTTGGCGTGTGCGATAGAAAAGGGCGCAGTGACCACCATTGGGGTTTTCGAGAAACGCATCGTTGAGGAGTTTTTTTCGCTGTGGCGAACGCGCCAGAAATTTAGGCTTCAAGGTCTGGAGGACGTCCACCTCAACGGCATCAATGGTGACTCTCTTACCAAGGATGAGCAGGAGATCTTGGAACGGAATCACGTGATGTACTCCGTTGATGGGGTCATGAGGGGGAGGCTACTGGCAAGCGTCCACGTGTTTGGATATCAAGATCGATTTATCCACGATAACAAGTCAATGCGATGGGGTATTGCTCGATCCATCGCTGGCGAGTTCATAGTTCCGGATTGCTTCGACGATGTGATGATAGTTCCCATCTCACCCAAGATCGCGATCGTCGCAGATCTTCCCGACTTGATCCTGACCCGGGACCAGGTCGCAGTAATCAACCAAGCGGCCATAGCGCGTGCGAGTGACTACTACTGTGCATGCCGGTTTGCAGCTAGCCCTGTTGTGCGGGAGATCAGTCCACCATTCGCTCGGCGATTGGATGGTCAGCCATAAGTTTTGCGAGTTAGTCGTAAATGGCTGAATGGCTGATCTAGGAGCGCTTCGGTAATCGCAGGCTGTTTCCCGGTTCGCGCGCTATGGCGGTTGCGAGCTAGGTGCGAACCACCGGTGCTAACTTGCTGGCGACTGCTTGGCCTGATCTGTAACGGCGCGTTCTGCTGTTACATCTGCTGTTACAAGTGCGTACCGATCGTGCGTATCACTCTGCGTACCAGCGTTGCGCATCGTGCATCCACATGGATTTCGCGCGCTCTTGGGTGCGTGACGATGGTGCGTGAAGCTGTGCGCGAAGGCTTATTCATGGGGGTTGTTTTCGCGGAACGGCATTGAATGACCCGGTGGCCGTGTGAAGCGGTCACAAATGGCGGTAACCGCGACTGGTCAACGGAGGTGCGAGGGGGCCGATGCCATACTGCGGGCGATGATGCGCACTAACTTTTGCTAACAAATGGTGGATATGGATACCAGAGTGGATACCGTCCGCATTATCCAGCGTCATCGACTTAACAAAGCTTAACCTTTTTTCAGGTCGAGAATCTGTCAAAGCCTGTCATCGAGCGGGGCCAGAACCTGACAAAGCCTGACATTGGATTGAGTGCGGGGCTAGGCTCGATGTTGACAAATGTTTAGGTCAGATCAGCTTGGAGCCATTGGCAACGCTCGCGGCCTGTTAGCAAAAGTTAGTCCTTGGTAAGGTTGGTGAGAGTGGCAACTCGCAAGCGGTTGAAGCGAGATTGCACGTCCTACTTTGCTTGTAGCGCTCCCGGATTTGAAAGACTAGGCCTTAGATTCTCAGCTATCTTTGTTCATGAGAGGTGAGCGTGCATAGAGGTTCAATAACTGCTTTGCAAGCTCCGCTTTGGTCTGGCTTTTCAGCTCAGCACTAGCCTCCGGGATCGTGGCAATGACTTGGACGGCCATTCCTACGGCGTTAATGCGCTCTAGCACGGTGACGTATTCTTTAGACTGGGCCAATATCGACCGATAGATGAGCAGAAATGACCCGCCGATAAAACTGATGAGCACACCTGAAGCTGAGGCAACTATCGAAACTGGAAGTTGAGCTGGATTTTGGGATGCCTGGAAAAGTCCGTAGCTGACAAAGCCGAACCCGCAAAGCATAACCATTAAGGTTAGCCAATATATCGATCTTACTTGGCTGAGGTTGCGATCTAGATAATTCTCAAGCTTCGCTCTGGCGAGATCCCAAGCCAGCTGAGGCTTTTCTGGATGTTCACGTACACGCTGCTCAACCGTCTCTATTTTTTGCTCTCTTGCCTCTTGATCAATAAAACTTTGATAGGCCGCAACACCGCAGCCAACTATCCCTGCAAATGCACCAACGGCTCCTGCCAACGGCTCCGTAAATTTCTTATCGAATAGCCCGGATTGACCGCAAACCAAAATCACAATGGCACTGGCCGTAGCTATGGTCGCGCATACCAGTAATAAGCGGACGTATTTATCGTCACGCTTCCAAGCCTTCACCAGAATTTCAAAAAACCCCATGAGAGGTTCGATAAAAGGAATCATTTGCAAAAAGCCTAGTTAGTGAGTCGGCGATGGGAGTGACGCGAAGCTTTCAGTGGGCGCCGCGACATTAGAGGGGAATGAGCGACGTGTCTGCAACTAACATTACGGAGACACTGATAATCTGTACATGCTCTGTTTTGGCTAATAGGGCTTATCGACCGTTCATCGTTGAACATGAGCACTGCGTTCATGGGTGCCGGTCCTCCAGATCGATTGGCAGCTTCAGTTGCTCCCTCAGATTAGCGACGTGGGCGTATACGCTTGGCTTGTCATACCGCCAATGGGCTAGGCGGCGTCCACTGCTGCTGGCTTCTTTCTTTCGGGCCTCCAGCGTCTGGCAGGCGCGCCCATAACGGGCCTCGCGGAACGCCATGATGAGGCTCGCTTTCAGTTCCACAACGCGGTCGGTATTACGGGACAGCGACAGCAGGAAGAAAGCTTGATCTTCATTCAGTAGTGCGAAGCGCACATCACCACCGCCATGCTGGCCGACTTGCCTTGCCTCCGTTTCAAGCGCCAGCAAGCCGAGCTCTTTGAATTTCTCGGAGTAGCGCTCAATCAGCGCCATGGAGCTTTTGTGCTTATTGCCCAACTGCTTAACCAAGTCGCGGCTTTCAGTGATACGTGCTTCCAACCACGCTAGCACTTCAGATTCGACCCAAGCGACGCACTTAGGGCCTTGCACTACTTGCTTGGGGAAGTTGTCGGCAGCGATCCTGCGGTAAATCTCAGTACATGAAAGGCCGGTGATGCCCTCCACAGCTTGGCGCTTGATGAAGCGAGTTTCTGGTTTAGCGCCGGAAACAGATTTGGCTTGCTTGGCTGATGTGCGGACTGAGTGTGTAGTGGCTGTCATCGTCTAATCGCTCCAGGGCGGCTTGGGTAATCGACGATGGGAATGCTGGCAGGGACTAAGCGCAGTTAAAATTGCTGAGCGGCGTCGGATAATCTGTTATCCGGCCGGGCGTGTGATTTATTTTTTTGATTTTTCCTTTCGCGGGCGGCCTGGCCGCTTCGCAAACGGCGGTGCCGCATCTTCTGATAGCCATCGAGCTAGAACTTCATCCGTCGCTGGCAGCCTTCCCATGGGTTCCGTTTCGGCTAGGCACCTTATCGTGCGAACCATATCCATAGTTTTATGCTTGGAATAGTCCTCGTGACTCCACATTAAACGAGCTCGTTCAGCTATGGCCTTTCTGGTTGCTCTCACTTCTTCGTTGAGAATCTCTACGTTGGTGATTTTGAGCTTTTTTGCTTTCGGCGCAGTTGGTTGGACTGACGCTACTGGATGGGCAGAATTGGCGCGGGATATACGTAATCGGTCATTCTCGATAGTGAGGGTTCTGACCATTTTTGCTAATGCAGTTTTTTCGGCAGTCGCGGCAATTTTCTCAGCGTTAGAAACCTCCAGCAGCTCCAGCAATCGTTCGATTTCGCCGTCTCGCTCGTCGTCTGGGCGTATTACCAAGTTCCGCTCTATGCGGATATTTAGTTTGCGAAGTTCGGCGCGTGCGGCTTTCGGGTCTTGGTCTTCCAGCGGTTGAATGATCGGGGTTACAGTTGCGCCATGTGAGGCGTAGGAGCGTAGCTCTATCTCTCGCATCACCTCAGGCTGGCATGCGGCGTGCTCGCGCTGGTTGAACA
The DNA here is from genome assembly GCF_021147825.1 of Pseudomonas quasicaspiana. NCBI lineage: Bacteria > Pseudomonadati > Pseudomonadota > Gammaproteobacteria > Pseudomonadales > Pseudomonadaceae > Pseudomonas > Pseudomonas quasicaspiana. The sequence continues at coordinate 37,141 of NZ_JAGTPI010000039.1, read as the reverse complement.
GCCATTCGCGATTGACTGCGACGTGCGACGACTCAATAACCCCAACCTTGGTCTCGATAAGGACCGAAACGAGCCTAGTCACAGCTGTATTCAGATATGCGCCAAGCTGCCCATAAGTGATGGCGAAGCCTGGAATGCTGTTCCCGTATCTTGATCCGGCGATGGTTTCCCGGTTGAACTCAGCGTGCGGTTCTACTGAGTTAATGGTCTTCGCGATGGCCTTTAACACCTCGGGGGATTCGCGCCTGAGTGAGGCTATAGCGCTTTCAAGCGGTATGTACTCTCCGGGTGGAAGCATTTAATTGTCCTGTCCGCGCACTTTTGGGGTGAGCCAAGCGATTGGCCGCCTAGATTGGAACAACCGGCTGATACTCATTGCTGTACGAATATCCAGCGATGGCTAGTATCTTATCAGCTGGGCCCGACCACAACCAATCGTACCCGCGTGGATAAGTATTATGCCTAGCGCTTGATGCTCACCACCTTAGCGCCAGCGCTTAGCGCATCAATTGAGTCGGCCCAGGCTTGTATCAATTTCCGGCGCTGCTCGACATAGGCCGTGTGGTTGCCTCGTGGGTGGGGCATGGAGTCGACGGCCTAAGCTCAAGGATGACGTCATATCGCTATACGCCACGCTCCAAACTTACCGAAGTCGGTTGTCTACTTCTCCATCCCGGTCATCGTATGAGCAGTGTGCTTTGGGTTCTGCATCTTCGCCTTCGATCCCTATAAAGAAAGTATTCAGTGATGCGTTCAGCTACTGTACTTGCTAAAAATACACTGACTCACATCTTCAAGGATTGAAATGAAGGCCACATTGCTTGTGTTATCCGCCTTCCTCCTGCTCTACGGCTGCGCCACGCCGTTAACCTCCGACATGTCCAGCCCGTCAATTGCCGAAACCAAAACAGTAGTGTTCGGCGGCAAGACGTTCGTCCTGAAATTCCAGAAACCGGGCTTGTGGGAGTACTTTCCGGCAGAGGAAAGCATGGAGGCCTGGAATGAGATGGTGGACTTTACCGTCGTACCTCGCGAGATGCACCGCTTCAAACCCCTCGACCTCGGCAAGCGCGCCATACAGCTTCATCAGCAGGAAAACCCGAACATGCCGGCAGTCCTGCTGACCGACAATAGAACCGGGATCGATTACGCGATGATGTTTTATCCCAATTCACTGCGTAAAGACGGGCAATTCTCGGAGATCAGCTATTTCAAGTATTACAAGGATGGCACCACTGGCCAGACCATCATCTTTCACTTCGCCAGAAATATTCCAAAACCGAGCAACCCTTCTGACAGCGCAGCAGAGATGGGCCAAGAGATACCGCCGCTGATGGAGGCTTTCCCGCTCTACCGGCCGTAATGCCGCAGAGCGCAGGACGCGAAGCGATTCGAAGGCGGTGATTGCCCGCAAGCGTTTATAAGTTGCTGATGTGATGTGATTAGATTTTAGAGCGCACTGGCTTGCTTCAAGCCGGTAGTGCTTTCAGGTCGTGGCAGCAAACCGCAGCCATAAAAAAACCCGCACTAGGCGGGTTTCTTTATTTTTCAGGTGATGCTGGCACCACCTGAAATCAATTAGTGGTGCCCAGAGACGGAATCGAACCGCCGACACGGGGATTTTCAATCCCCTGCTCTACCGACTGAGCTATCTGGGCAACGGGGCGCATTAGACGTGTTTTTCAGGGGGTCGTCAAGCATGTTTTTAAAAAAATCTGAATTATTACCGTCGCTTACGACCCGCACTGCTTGAAACGCTTTATTTCTCGGGGGGAACGTAGCCTTCGGCTTGCGCGTATTCTTCACCGGACAGGAACTTGTCCATCTGGGTCTGGAGGAATTTGCGATCTTCGGCATTCATCATGTTCAGACGCTTTTCGTTGATCAGCAGGGTCTGGTGTTTCTGCCAGTCGGCCCAGGCTTTCTGTGAGACGTGGTTGAAGATGTCTTCACCTTTGGCGCCAGGGTAAGGGGCGCGTTCCAGGCCTGGCAGTTCTTCTTTGTACTTGCGGCACATTACGGTGCGGGTCATGACGACTCTCCTGCGTTCAATACGTCGGCTGCGCGTTTCAGCAGCTTCTTCACCGGGGCGGCAAGGCCCAGGCGCGGCGGGGTGGCGAGGTTATACCAGAGCCAGTCGGCCTCGGCCACGTGATGAGCTGACTCCTCGACCCTGACAAGCCACGGTTCGATGCTCAACTGAAAGTGGCTGAAAGTATGGACCAGCCCTGGGAGTTCCTGATGTTGGCCCAGTTCCAGCGAGTGTTGCACTGCCAGATGCTCAAGGTCCTCGAAGTCATCCAGCTCCGGCAAGCTCCACAGGCCGCCCCAGAGACCGCTAGAAGGACGGCGATAGAGCAGAATCGCACCGTCGCGGTTGGCAAGCATTGGCATGAGCGTGCGCTTTTGCGGGACTTCCTTGCGCGGCTTGGGGATGGGGTAGCGAGTTTCCAGACCCAGCAAATGCGCTTCGCAACCGGATTCCAGCGGGCATAGCAGGCAGCTCGGTTTACTGCGAGTACACAACGTGGCGCCGAGATCCATCATCGCCTGGGTGTAGTTGTTCACCCTTGAATGTGGCGTGAAGCGCTCTGCGGTGGCCCACAGTTGTTTTGCGACCTTCGGCTCCCCCGGATAACCCTCCTGCGCCGTAAAACGCGCCAGAACGCGTTTGACGTTGCCGTCGAGGATCGGCGCGCGCAGGCCCATGCTCAGGCTGGCAATGGCCCCGGCGGTGGACAAGCCAATGCCGGGCAGCAGGATCAGTTTTTCCACGTCACGCGGGAATTCGCCGTCGTGATCAGCGACCACGATCTTTGCGGTTTTCTGCAGGTTGCGCGCCCGGGTGTAGTAGCCCAGGCCGGTCCACAGATGCAGCACTTCGTCTTCGGGCGCTTCGGCCAATGCCTGCACGGTGGGCAGGGCATCCATGAAGCGGTCGAAGTAATTCAGTACGGTGCTGACCTGGGTTTGCTGCAGCATGATTTCCGACACCCAGACCCGATATGGCGTGATGCCTTGCTGCCAGGGCAGGTTATGTCGCCCATGGCGGTCGTACCAATCAAGCACAGCGCTGGAAAATTGCTCGGGTTGCATTGCTGATCCGGTTTTGATGAGTAATCCAGGTCTTCGCCTGTTCGGGGTAGGAGCGCGCTTGCCCGCGAATGCGTCAGGTCAGGCGACGATATTGTCGCCTGACAGGTTGAATCGCGGGCAAGCGCGCTCCTACAGATGTTGTGTTTAACGTTTGAAAAGTCCGCGCAGGGCGTCTTTCAATTCCGGGCTGACTTTGTCTCCGAGTTTTTCTTCGATCTTCTCGCCGATCTTGTCACCCGCCATTTTCGCGGCGATCTGGCCCAGGCCTTCCTTGTCGAGACGGCAAGCCTTGGCGCCCAGTTCCAGTGGGCCGCGACACTGCACAGGCCACTCGATACCCACGTAGCGAGGGTTCACTTCGCAGGCCGGGTCGGGCATTTCGGTTTTGTCGCCTTCGATGATGATGCCGACGCGGTAGTTCATGCCCAGCACGCGCAGGTCCACATCGCCATTGCCGTTGACGGTCAGGCCCGGAATCTGGACCTTGAGGTCGGGGTTGTTGGCCACGCCGTTGCGGAACACCAGATTGCCGTTGAGCTGCTTGAAAGGGGTGTCCTTGCCGCGTGGCTCACCGCTGAGTGTTTTGCGGTTGAGTATCGAGATGCCCTGGCAAAGCTGTTGCTCAAGGTTGGCGTTAACCAGCACGCCGTTGGTGAGCATGAAACTGGCCGTACCGTTCAGGCTGTCGATCAGTGCTTTTTCGCTGTTGCCTTTGCCAGTCAGATTACTGTTTAGGGTCAGCAAGCCTCTGACGGGCGGATTTTGATCCTGGCTTTGCAGGAAGCGCTCGACCGGAACCTTGTCGACTCGCGTCTGCAGGCTCAGCAGCGGCAGGTCCGGGCGCACATCAAGATTGCCCTTGACCTCGAAGTTGCCGCCGTAGAGATCGCCGCGCAGGCTGTCGACCTTGACCTCGCCATTCAGGGCCTGGGTTTTCAGTACGGCATTCTGGATTTGCAGCTTCTCCACAGTAAGAGCGCCGAAGCTGATGTCGGCGTCTACATCAAGCTTACGCATACGCTCCAGAGGAAGCAGTTTGGCGGTGCTCCAGGCGGCTTTTGTCGGCTGGTCAGGCAGCGGCGTAGTGCCCGCGCCAGCAACGGCAGCAGCTTCGCTGTTCTGTACTTCAGACTTGCGTGCCGCGCTTGCGCCTTTTTTCTCTTCGCTTTCAGCCGGGCGATAGCGATCGGCGTTGAACGTGTCCGCTTTGAGTTGCAGGCGCAGCGCCTGTTTGGCGAAGTCTTCCAAGGCAACGCGACCGGTGAAGGTGCTGTCGTCAACTTTCAGGTTCAGCTCTTCAAGTGCCACGCTGTTCGGCGTGCCGCTGATGCGGGTGATCATGCCCACCTGGCTCAGGCTGCCTTCTGCCATGGCCGGGAGTGGATGGCCAACGCTGTCGAGGAACGTCCGCAGGTCAAACGGTGCAACGGACACTGCGCCGCTGATTTGCGGGGTTTTGTCCAGATCGCGGGCGCGGAACTCGCCCAGAGCGCGTAGCTGGTTGGCGGACAACTTCATGTTGGTCCATTCAGCGACGTTTGCCGCCAGATCAACCAAGAGCTGGCCTTGTGCAGCGAAAGTTACCGTCTTGCCCTGCAATGGCTCGCCCGATGCTTCGCCGGACAAACGCATGTCGCCAAACTGGTAGCGCTTGAGGGCGCGATCCAGACGCAGTTGACCAACCAGTTCGGTCTTGGCGCGCATCACGGGTTGAGTGGTGCCAAGGAATGCGGTCAGTTTGATCGGAATGTCAGCGCCTTCATGCACCGCGCCGGTGCTGAGCTGGATGCTTTCGGCAGTGAACGACTGACCTTTGCTCGCATCGACGTAATCCACCCGGGCGTTGTTCACGGTGAGGCTGTCGATATCAAGTTTGATCGGCTGGGAAGGCTTGTCCGGTTTGACTGCCGGAGCTTGTTCGCCATCGGACGGAGGCGTGCTGGTGGCTACGTCAGGGGTGGCCGGTTTGCCAATGTCTTCCCAGTTGCCATGGCCGTTTTCGTCGCGGCTCAGGCTCAGATTCAAGCCTTCAACGCGGACGTCGCTCATCTGCACCTCGCGACGCAACAGCGGCAGTACACGAACGGACAGGCCCAGCATCTGCAAATCGGCAAAAGGCTTGGTCGGGTTGTTCAAGGTCGCGACGCTGGCTTCGTGCAACTCAAGGCCGAGCCAAGGGAACAGGCTCCAGCCGATATCACCGTTGAGTGTCAGTTCAACGTGCGCCTTGTCACGGGCCAGTTGGCGAATCTCGTCTTTATAGTCGTTGGGATCAAACAGATGGGTCAGGGCAAAGCCGAGAGCCACGATGATCAGCAACAGCCCGAGAACAAAAAGTCCCAGGATTTTGCCGAACGCTTTCATGGGCGAGTCCTTGTATTCGAACGTTTAAAATTTGCCCGCGAGTATAACCTCCTGACGCAGGTGCAGGGCTTTGGATGCCTCAAGCGCTACCCTGTTCAGCTTTTTCGGCTAATAGAGCACGAGCGACATCTGAAGTTTGGCCGCCAGAGCCTGGACTTCGGGAGGTTCGGCGGTTGCCAGCAAGCGTAGCTCGCAGCCGGACTGTTGGGCCGACTTTTGCGCTTCGCTGATCAGTTGTTCGGCAAAACCTCTCCGGCGCGTCGGGCTACGGACGCATAAATGCGACAGCTCCCACGTCGCCTCGTGACGTTTCAGCCGGGCGGCAGCCACCAGCCGGTCATTGAAGCGAGCAACGACGAGCGCATTTTCCTCAAGACAGCTTTCGATCAGTTGCACCGCGTCAGCAAAAGGCGTGAACAACCAGGAGGGTGCGTCCCGGTAAATCTTCTGCAAGTCCGCCTGATCCTGATAGGTGGCCGACTGGAGAAACTCAACGACGATAGGCATTAAATGTCCTCTGGCGACGGGCGGCACCGGCGATTGTGCCCTAAATTCAAAAGGCAGAGCGTTGGCGTCAAAAAAAGTGATGTCAAAACGCCTTTTTTTAATTGACAGGTGATAATCTCGCGCCGTTCGTTAATCCGGTGCGTCTATTTGTCACGTATTCGGGAACTCTGCCGATAAAACGGTCGTTGCCTGCGTGCACGGAGGCTGTGGGTGGAACGTCGACACCTTGTGAGCATCTTTTCTGGGGATATAACAATGAGTACAAGCACTGCGTTGGGCGGTTCACCCGCACAGCCTGCGTTCTTGTCCAAAGAGCGCATCATCGCCAAGCCGGGTTTCAACCGCTGGCTCGTACCACCTGCGGCATTGGCTATCCACCTGTGCATCGGCATGGCGTATGGCTTCTCCGTGTTCTGGCTGCCGTTGTCCAAGGCAGTTGGCATCAAGGCTCCAGTAGCCTGTGCACCTGATATGAGCTTCTTCGCACAGATTTTCTCGTCTGCCTGCGACTGGCCTATCTCCATGCTGGGCTGGATCTACACCCTGTTCTTCATCTTCCTGGGCTGTTCGGCTGCCATCTGGGGTGGCTGGCTGGAACACGCAGGCCCGCGTAAGGCCGGTGTTGTATCGGCATTGTGCTGGTGTGGTGGTCTGCTGATATCTGCGTTAGGGATTTATACCCACCAGATATGGCTGATGTGGGTCGGCTCCGGGGTGATCGGCGGTATCGGTCTCGGGCTGGGCTATATCTCGCCGGTTTCGACCCTGATCAAGTGGTTCCCGGACAAGCGCGGTATGGCTACCGGCATGGCGATCATGGGCTTCGGTGGCGGCGCGATGGTAGGTGCTCCACTGGCCGCAGCGTTGATGAACCATTTCGCTTCGCCTGAAGGCGTGGGCGTTTGGCAGAGCTTCGTGGTGATGGCGGTGATCTACTTCATCTTCATGATCGGTGGCGCATTGTCCTACCGTGTTCCGCCAACCGGCTGGAAACCAGAAGGCTGGACCGCACCGGTCAAGAAAGCCAGCAACGCGATGATCACCAACCGTCATGTACACGTAAGTGTGGCCTGGAAAACGCCGCAATTCCGTCTGGTATGGCTGGTGCTGTGCCTCAACGTTTCGGCAGGTATCGGTATTCTCGGCATGGCTTCGCCGCTGCTGCAGGAAGTGTTCGCCGGTAAACTGCTGGGCCTCGACCTGGCGTTCAACCAGCTTGATGCTGTTCAGTTGGGCCAGATCGCTGCCATCGCTGCGGGCTTCACCGGTCTGTTGAGTCTGTTCAACATCGGTGGTCGCTTCTTCTGGGCTTCGTTCTCGGACTACCTGGGTCGTAAAAACACTTACTTCGTGTTCTTCGCTCTGGGCTTCCTGCTCTACGCGTTGGTACCAAGCCTGAGCCACATGGGCAGCGTCGCGCTGTTCGTAGCGGCCTTCTGCGTGATCCTGTCGATGTACGGCGGTGGTTTCGCGACGGTTCCGGCTTACCTGGCTGACCTGTTCGGTACGCAAATGGTTGGCGCGATCCACGGTCGTCTGCTGACTGCCTGGGCTGCGGCGGGCATCCTCGGTCCGGTTCTGGTCAACTACCTGCGTGAATATCAGCTGAGCCACGGCGTTGCCCGTGCCGATGCTTACGATATGACCTTGTACATTCTGGCTGGCCTGCTGGTGCTGGGCTTCATCTGCAACCTGCTGGTTCGTCCGGTGGCCGACAAGTACTTCATGACTGATGAAGAACTGGCCGTTGAGCAATCCTACGGTATGGATAAAGGCGCGGATCACACCACTGTTCTTGAGTGGAAAGCCGATCCGGGCAGCAAACCACTGGCTATCGCCGCCTGGCTGGCTGTAGGCATCCCGCTGGCGTGGGGCGTCTGGATCACTCTGCAGAAGACTGCGGTGTTGTTCCACTAAGCCGCTGTAGAGGCTAGCAACCCAAGCCTCAAGTTGGAACGCTGTACTGTGGGAGCCGGGCTTGGTCTGGGCGGCATTCCGACGATAAGGTCGACGCGATCAAAAGTGAATCGAGTCCAGACTTATCGTCGGAATGCCGCCCAGACCAAGCCCAGCTCCCACATTCTCCCGATTTATTCGCACCAAAAAGCAGCATCCCTCCGTAATTCGTCGTCTTCTCTCTTTCCCTTCTTCTGTTTGCTTCATGCCAGCCGGTTCTGGGCCTATAATGCTCGCCTTTTTCGCCCAATGATTTTGCGGAGCTGGTGATGGCCGAACGTAAGGCGTACGTCGAGCGTAATACTCTGGAAACCCAGATCAACGCTTCGATCAACCTGGATGGCACCGGAAAGGCCCGATTCGATATCGGCGTGCCTTTTCTTGAGCACATGCTCGACCAGATCGCCCGTCACGGGCTGATCGATCTGGATATCAACTGCAAAGGCGACCTTGAGATCGACGATCACCATACGGTGGAAGATGTCGGTATCACTCTGGGTCAGGCCTTCAGCAAAGCTATCGGCGACAAGAAAGGCATCCGTCGTTATGGCCATGCCTACGTGCCGCTGGATGAAGCGTTGTCGCGTGTAGTGATCGACTTCTCGGGTCGTCCGGGCCTGCAAATGCATGTGCCGTATACCCGCGCTGTTGTGGGCGGATTTGATGTGGACCTGTTTCAGGAGTTTTTCCAGGGCTTCGTCAACCACGCCAATGTGACGCTGCACATCGACAACCTGCGTGGCACCAACACTCACCACCAGATTGAAACCGTCTTCAAGGCCTTCGGTCGTGCACTGCGCATGGCGGTTGAGCTGGATGATCGTATGGCCGGGCAAATGCCTTCGACCAAGGGTGTGCTCTGATGCAGACAGTTGCAGTCATCGATTACGGCATGGGCAACCTGCACTCGGTCGCCAAGGCGCTTGAACATGTTGGCGCTGGCCGGGTGCACATCACCAGCGACGCCAATGTGATTCGTGAAGCCGACCGCGTGGTGTTTCCTGGTGTCGGCGCGATTCGTGACTGCATGGCTGAGATCCGCCGTCTGGAGTTCGACTCACTGGTCCGTGAGGTCAGCCAGGATCGTCCTTTTCTCGGTATCTGCGTCGGCATGCAGGCTTTGCTCGACAGCAGTGAAGAGAATGGCGGCGTGGATTGCATCGGCATGTTCCCCGGCCAGGTGAAGTTCTTCGGCAAGGATCTGCATGAAGACGGCGCGCACCTAAAAGTGCCGCACATGGGCTGGAACGAAGTTGCGCAGGCAGTGGATCACCCGCTGTGGCACAGCATTCCGGACATGGCGCGTTTCTACTTCGTGCACAGCTTCTACATCGATGCGGCCAATCAGCGTCAGGTTGTCGGTCGCGGCCACTATGGCGTCGACTTTGCCGCCGCGCTGGCTGACGGTTCGCGCTTTGCTGTGCAGTTTCACCCGGAGAAGAGCCATACCCATGGCCTGCAGTTGCTGCAGAACTTCGCTGCGTGGGACGGTCGCTGGTAATCGTTATGGCCAAGGGTAAAAGCAAGCCGCCGATCCTGACGCTCAGCCCCGAGCACGAGCAGCAGGCCATCGACAAGCTCAAGCGGCTGTTCTCTCAGCGTTTCGAACTGGACCTTGGTTCATTCGAAGTCGCCGAGGTGCTTGAGTTCTTTACCAGCGAGATTGCCCCGCATTATTACAATCGAGCGATTTTCGATGTTCAGCAGCACCTCAAAGAGAGGTTCGAGAGCATCGAAAGCGATTTGTGGGCGCTCGAGAAAAACTGAATAGAAGCAGCTGCAAGCGACGAGCTTCAACCTGCAAGTCGTCGGGCGCGGAAACTTACCGCTAGAAGCTTGCGGCTTGTAGCTGCTCTTGAGCTCTTTTGACGAAGGAAAAAGCATGCTGATCATCCCCGCTATCGATCTCAAAGACGGTGCCTGTGTGCGTCTGCGCCAGGGCCGGATGGAAGATTCCACCGTATTTTCCGATGACCCGGTTGCCATGGCTGCCAAATGGGTCGAGGGCGGTTGCCGTCGTCTGCATCTGGTTGACCTGAACGGCGCGTTCGAAGGTCAGCCGGTCAACGGCGATGTGGTTACTGCCATTGCCAAGCGTTATCCGACCCTGCCGATTCAGATCGGTGGCGGTATTCGCTCGCTGGAGACCATCGAGCACTATGTGAAAGCGGGCGTTAGCTACGTGATCATCGGTACCAAGGCCGTCAAAGAACCCGAGTTTGTCGCTGAAGCCTGTCGCGCATTCCCTGGCAAAGTGATTGTCGGTCTTGATGCCAAAGACGGCTTTGTGGCGACTGATGGCTGGGCTGAAGTCAGCACTGTGCAGGTCATTGATCTGGCCAAGCGTTTCGAAGCTGACGGTGTCTCTGCCATCGTTTACACCGACATCGCCAAAGACGGCATGATGCAGGGCTGCAATATCCCCTTCACGGCTGCGCTGGCTGCTGCGACGCGGATACCGGTCATTGCTTCCGGTGGTATCCATAACCTGGGCGACATCCGCGCATTGCTGGATGCCAAGGCTCCGGGAATCATCGGCGCAATCACAGGCCGTGCGATTTACGAAGGTACGCTGGATGTGGCTGAAGCTCAGGCGTTGTGCGATAGCTACCAGCGCTAAACCGCTTCTGACTTCCTGATACCTCGCTGTATGGCATTGACGCAGAACCTGTGGGAGCGAATTTATTCGCGAAAGCGGTGTGTCAGCCCCTGATTTATTTTCAGGCCTGCCCACTTCGCGAATAAATTCGCTCCCACGGAGATACACGTCCGGTTCGAGCAGTTGTGTGTTGTTCGATGGTTATCTGTTTCGGAGATTAAGCCCATGGCCCTGGCCAAACGCATCATCCCTTGCCTGGACGTCGACAACGGTCGTGTGGTCAAGGGCGTCAAGTTCGAAAACATCCGTGACGCTGGCGATCCGGTTGAAATTGCGCGTCTGTACGATGAGCAGGGCGCCGACGAAATCACCTTTCTGGACATCACCGCCAGTGTCGATGGCCGCGATACCACGCTGCATACCGTCGAGCGCATGGCCAGCCAGGTGTTTATCCCGCTGACTGTAGGCGGTGGCGTGCGCACCGTGCAGGACATCCGCAACCTGCTTAATGCCGGTGCCGACAAGGTGTCGATCAACACTGCTGCCGTGTTCAACCCGGAGTTCGTTGCCGAAGCTGCTCAGCATTTCGGAGCGCAATGCATCGTTGTCGCCATCGACGCCAAGAAGGTCTCGCTGCCGGGTGAAACTCCGCGCTGGGAAATCTTCACCCACGGCGGTCGCAAGCCGACAGGTCTGGACGCTGTGCTGTGGGCCAAGAAGATGGAGGATCTCGGTGCCGGTGAGATTCTGCTGACCAGCATGGACCAGGACGGCATGAAGAACGGCTTCGATCTGGGCGTAACCCGCGCAATCAGTGACGCGCTGGGGATTCCGGTCATTGCCTCGGGCGGCGTTGGCAACCTTCAGCATCTGGCTGACGGTGTGATTGAAGGCCACGCCAGCGCGGTATTGGCGGCGAGTATCTTCCACTTCGGTGAATACACCGTACCGGAAGCCAAGGCCTATATGGCCGCGCGCGGGATTGTGGTTCGCTGAGGTCGCGCTGTTTCTGAGGGAGTTGCCCGGTCGCCCATGCGTCGCGCTGCAAACACGATCCCAGTAGGAGCGCACGAGCACCGCGAGGTTTGAGCCTGTGGGACCGACCGGGGTGGCGCTTCACTTCATTCGGGAAGGCGGCATTTCGAGCGATACATCAACTGCGGATGTACCGGCCCTTCGCGAATGAATTCGCTCCCACGGATTTGTGTTTACAGGCCAATATAGAATCTTCCGCAAGTTCTCCGTTTGCAGTGTGATAGTGCAGTGTCAGGGCAGCAAATCCATCCTTGGCGCTGAGCGTTGCCCCGACATATCAAATGCCTTGGTGCACAGCTTCACTGGCTGTCCACTTGCGGCAATCAGCGCGTCATCGAAGGTGATCGCGTAACCCTCCGGTTCATCACAGTTTGTCTCTGATTCAGCTCCGGCCTTGTATTCATAAGCGCTCAAGGTCGGGTTAGAAAAGTGCCACTGAATGCTGTGATCTCCGTTGTTCTGCCTTGTGATATCGAATTGCGGCGCTCTTGTCGGGCCGGGCTCAGCAATTTCCGTCGCGATTACCAGCGGGCTTTTCATCATGGCTACTGTGGGCGACTGTTCGGCTGAGTCGACGCCGACGATACACAGCAGATAGATACCCGGCTCTGCGCCTACAGGGTCGTTGATCTGTGCGTCTTCTGCGCTCATTACGTCGCTGTAATGGTTCGGGCTTTCACAGAGCTGTGGGTCCCGCACGGATTTGTAGCGGTAGAGCGGTTGGTCGAGGCTGAATGCGAATTGCCAGGTGGGCAGTGTCGCGCTGCCGTCTGCATCGTATTTCACCCGCTGGTAATAATTCACCATTGGCCGTTTCTGGCTAAAGGTGACGCTTGGCATCAAATCACATCCAGCGGTGCTGGCCCTGAATAGACCTTTAGCGAAGCAGTGCTGCAGGTGAGCCGTCGGGCTGGCGTAATTAGTGCCTGCGGACCAATGCGGCCAACCATTTTTAAGCTCGCAGGGCGCGTCTTCCATGCAGCGGTTTTCAGGCAAAGAGGTCGCCGTACTGGTAGAGACAACTCCCAATACTTCATTCGAATAGCGGTCGAGCAATGGGCTGCCTGAACTTCCAGGTCTCAGCCCTTGGCAGTTATCTTTATAAAAGCCTCGATGGATAGCCGGTTGTTCGATCAGCGTTTCGATGGACACGTGGCGGCAGGTTGATAGCCGCAAGCCTCTCTCCGGGTATTGAGTCGGTGCGCCAACGATCAATAATTCTGCGGCTATTGCAGGTGTCGAGGTCTTCAACTGCAATGGCTGGATACCGTTGTCCATCAAGGTCTGCAGGCTGGCATCAAGTTCGACGATCGCCATGTCCAGGCCGCGCAGGCGGCTCCAGGCGACACGCTTTAGCGCGTAACGCCGGTGATCGTTGGCGGTGTCGTGAAAGTAGTTGAAGTCGATGTGACCGTCGCTGGCTTGATGAGCCACCACGTTCAGACTGTCAAACGAGACACAGTGGGCGCTGGTTAAAACATAAGCGGGGCCTGACGTGCCGGTGTCGTGATCCCTAGTATCGATCAAGGTCGCCGTGCAGTGCGAGTCTGGATGGCTAGCGTTAATGATCAGGCGACCTATGCCTTTCCAGTGATCGTTCTGGCCGTTGCTGTTTTCCAGCAGCAGTGAAGGCGCGAGGTTTTCGCGTCCGTTGCCATAATCTTTCGAATGCACGACAGGTGCCAGGGCGAAAGCGAGCAGGGCGGCGATTGTGATGCCGGTTATCTGGATATTCATGACAGACCTTTGCGGTTGTTCACGGCGATTCATTTCGCGGTGAAGTTCTGTCCGGCAGGTAGTCAGAAGCCTCCCCCCTCGCGGGAGTAAATAATTATCGAAAATCTTTTTTATCTGTTTGCGCCACTCTGTTGGCAATACGCCATGTGTGCTGGACAAGCGCTTTTGAGCGCTGCACTCTGTCTGCCGTCAGCGTATGGAGAGCGCCAATGTTCAAATCTCGTTTTATTGCCCTAACGGCCTTCAGCGCTCTGGTTTTTAGCGCCACTGAGGCTGCACTGGCCGATGACGCCATTGAGGCACCGGGACGCGACTCCATTGTGCTGATGACCGAAAATCTGCCGCCTTACAACATGGCAATCGACGGCAAAAACTTCGCTCAGGAAAGCAACATTGAAGGCATCGCTGCGCAAGTGGTGCGCGAGACGTTCAAGCGTGCAGGGATCAGCTACAGCATGACGTTACGGTTCCCCTGGGAGCGTATCTACAAGCTGGCCCTGGAAAAGCCAGGCTACGCGGTGTTTTCTACAGCGCGTTTGCCTGAGCGGGAAAAGCTGTTCAAGTGGGTCGGACCAGTGGGTTCCTACGACTGGATCCTGCTCGCCCGTGCCGATAGCCCTATCAAACTGACCAGCCTGGAGCAGGCCAAGGGTTACCGGATTGGTGCTTATAAAGGTGACGCCATTGGTGAGCGACTGCTGGCCCAAGGGCTGAACCCGATCCTGTTGCTGCGCGATCAGGACAATGCCAAAAAACTGGTCAACGGGCAGATAGACCTGTGGGCAGCGGGCGATCCAACAGGGCCTTATCTGGCCAGAATAGAAGGCGTCACCGGCCTCAAGACCGTACTGCGGTTCAATCACGCTGATCTGTATCTGGCGCTCAACAAGGCGACGCCCGACGAAGTGGTGAACAAGTTGCAGGCGTCGCTGGACCAGCTACGAGCGGAAGGGGTTGTGGACAAGATCCTGTCCCAGTACCGGTAACACCGCATTTTTAATGTTGGAGCGCGGTCAATGGTAGGAGCCGAGCTTGCTCGCGAAGAACGATGGCACGGTTTTAAGCCCCGCCGCCGCCAAGTCGCAATAAGGGGCTGCCTGACATATCGCTTCGCGAACAAGTTCGCTCCTACCGTTTTAACGATTCCGGTTTTTACCGGTAAATCCCGTTTTTGCCATGCGCAGCCGTCGCCTGATTACCCCGCACGCTGATCATCTGGCGCAAGTCGATCCACTCGATGCCCTGCGCTTTGAGGCGCGGCAGTTCGCGCTCCAGCACGTCGAGCGTCACCGGGTAAGGATGACCGATCATCACCGCCGAGCCCTGTTTGCGGGCCAGCTCAATGGCTATTTTCAGTTGCCGGGTAATGGCCTCAGGCGTGCGCTCATCATCGAGAAAGACATCCCGGGACACGCTGGCCAATCCTATTTTTTGCGCCTCGGCCGCCGCCACGGTTTTCGCGCTGGTGCGGCTGTCGACGAATAACAGGTGACGGCGCTGCAGCTCGGCCATCAACCATCCCATGGCGACCGGTTCGGCGGTCATGCGGCTGCCCATGTGGTTATTGATCCCGGCGGCATAGGGGACTTTGAGCAGCGCAGCGTTCAGCCTGCTTTCCAGTTCGGCAAGGGGAAGTTCGGGATGCCACGCATAGGGACCGGTTGCCGGGTCCATGGGCATGTGCAGAATGACGATCTTGCCAGCACGATGCCCCTGACGAGCAAACTCGGTGGCATGAGGGGTATCCGGCATGATCGCCAAGGTGACGGGGCCGGGGAGGGCAAGCACGCGTTGATCCCGGGCCGGATTCTGGCCCAGGTCATCAATGATCAGTGTCAGGAAAGCAGGCTGAGGTTTGCTGGCCTGCGTCGCTGGCGCTGCGTGAGCAACGCCAGTGAGTACGCAAAATGCGGCCAGCAGCCAACGAGACAGGAGCACACGCATCGTTTAGTTGCCGCGCGTGATACTCAGGCCCTTGAGCAGGCTCAGCGCCTGGCTGAGCTGGAAGTCATCGTCCTGCGGGCGAGCCTTGGCGGCAGCACCTTTGACTGTTGGTTTGTCAGCGCCGCCATTACCGTTGCCCAAGTGACCGAACAGATCGGCTTCCTTGTACGCTTCACCGTCAGCTTCGTTGGTGACCTTGGCGCGACGCACCACGATATCCGGATTGATGCCCTGCGCCTGAATCGAGCGACCGTTAGGCGTGTAATACAGCGCCGTAGTGATCTTCAAGGCGCGGTCATTATTCAGTGGCAGCACGGTTTGCACCGAACCTTTACCGAAGCTGTCAGTGCCCATCAGGATGCCGCGTTTCTGGTCCTGCAAGGCACCGGCGACGATTTCCGAAGCAGAAGCACTGCCGCCGTTGATCAGCACCACCAACGGTACGCCTTCGCTGGCATCGGCCGGATCAGCCGAGAAGCGCAGTTCGGAATTGGCAATACGGCCCTTGGTGTAAACGATCAGGCCCTTGGTCAGGAAGTGGTCAGCCACTTCAACGGCCGACTGCAGCACGCCGCCAGGGTTGTTACGCAGGTCAAGAATCAACCCGCTCATTTTCTTGCCATTGTCTTTGCGGAACTTGGCCAGCGCTTTGCCGACTTCGTCACCGGTCTTGACCTGGAACTGGGTTATGCGGATGTAGCCGTAACCGTTCTCCAGCATCTGTGCCTTGACGCTCTTGACCTGAATCGTCGCACGGGCAAGCGTCACGTCGAACGGGTTACCGCCGTCGCGAACCAGCGTGAGAGTGATCTTCTCGCCAATCTTGCCGCGCATTTTGTCGACCGCTTCCTGCATGGTCTGACCTTGCGTCGGTGCACCGTTGATCTTGACGATCAGGTCACCGGCCTCGATGCCCGCCTTGGACGCCGGGGTATCGTCGATAGGGGAGACGACTTTCACGAAGCCATCTTCGACGCCGACCTCGATGCCCAGTCCGCCGAACTCGCCGCTGGTGCTTTCCTGCAGTTCCTGGAAGTCTTCCGGACCGAGGTAGGCTGAATGCGGGTCGAGATTGCTGAGCATGCCCTTGATGGCATTCTCCAGCAGCGTCTTGTCGTCCACCGGTTCGACATAAGCGGCTTTGACCCGGTCCATGACCTCGGCAAAGGTGCGCAGCTCATCGAGCGGCAAAGGCGCTTTGGCGGTGTTCGCAGCAGCCGGTGCAGTGGCTGGCGCAGCTTTGACTTCTGCAGCCTGAGCCAGTGGAGCGCCGATAACGACGGCAATAGCCAGGGCCAGCGAGGTGAGGCGGGACAGATACGGCATGTCTAACGAACTCCTGAAGGTGGAACCGACTTATCCTTGAGTGCGGCACCATTGGGCCGGATCACTAGGGCGACCCTGCTGACGAATAGCGAAATACAACGCCGGTGTGTCCTGTCCACCACTGTTGCCAACAGTAGAGATGGCTTCACCGGCTTTAACAATGTCCCCGGCGGCTTTGAGCAATGTCTGATTGTGGCCATACAGACTCAAATAACCGTTGCCATGGTCGAGAATGACCAGAAGCCCGGCGCCGCGCAACCAGTCTGCGAAGACCACCCGACCGCCGTGCACAGCATGAACCTGACTCCCCGCCGAAGCGCTGATCATTACGCCGTCCCACGTGGAACGAGCGTCATCACCGCGGGCTTCACCGAAGCGTGCCAGTAATCGACCATCAACAGGCCAGGGAAGTTTGCCTTTGACTGCAGAGAAAGCTCCGCCGTATGAAGCGCCAGCACTGGAAACCATGGCGCCTGGCGCTTTGGCCGGACGTTTTGGTGCATCATCGCTGTCGGTTCGGCTGCTGCTTTTGCTACTGCTGTTGGCTTGCGCCTGGGCTTCGCGCTGACGTTTTTCTTCAGCCTCACGTTCAGCGACCAATGCTCTCTGTCTGGCTTCTTCAGCCTCTTTGGCCTGACGTGCAAGGGTTTCTTCGATGGTTTTCAGAACTTTGCCCAGTTCAGCTTGTTCCTGCTGCCGTGCCTGAAGCTTCTGATCCCGCGACTTGTAGTCCTGATTTAGCTTGGCCAGTGCCGCCTGGCGTTCCTGGCGAACCTTGTCGAGTTCTTCGTGCTGGGTTTCCAGCGAGCTCTTCTGCACCAGCAGTTGCGCCTGTTGCAGGTCGATATCTTTTTCAACGCCTGCGAGCTGGCGCAGTGTTTCATTAAAGGTGCGCAGCTGAGTCAGGCGCGCCTGGCTCATGTAATCGTAGTAGGTCAGCGTCCGGGCGAATTTTTCCGGATGTTGTTGGTTGAGCAGCAGCTTCAAGTATTCCTGACGACCGCTTTGATACGCAGCCCGGGCCTGAATGGCGATCAGCCGTTGTTGCTCAACGCGTGCGCTCTGGAGTTTGCTTTTTTCCTGGTTCAGCCGATTGAGCTCGGCTTCGGTCTTTTTTAGTTCCTTTTGCAGGACCTCGACCTGCTTTTCCAGCTTACCCATTTCGGTTTCAGTGCCACGCAGGTCCTTCTGGACGCCGGCTTTCTCTTTCTGCAAGTCGCCAAGCGCTTTTTGCAGCTCGGTGACATCCTGACGCGCTGCGTCAATCTGTTTCTGGGTGAGCGCCCGCTGATCGTCGGCAAACGCCGGATTGAGCAGGCAGATCAAAGCAAGGGTGATCAAGGCGCGAAGCATGGGGGTGGGCGATACCGAGGAATTGTGAAAAAAAGTGTCAGGCTTAGTATGCCCGCCACACGCTGCAAAAAAAACGCCTCGTATGAGGCCTGACAGATAAAAAACCGGCATATGGCTAAGCGACATGCCGGTTTGGAGCGTTTTTACGCGTCAACAAGGATCGAATGGCCGGTCATTTCTTCCGGTTTTTCCAGGCCCATGAGTTTCAGCATGGTTGGCGCGACATCGGCCAGAACTCCGCCTTCGCGCACTTTCAGATTGCGCTTGCCTATATAAACGAAAGGCACGGGTTCGGACGTGTGCGCGGTGTGCGCCTGGCCGGTGTGGTCATCGGTCATTTGCTCGACGTTGCCGTGGTCAGCCGTCAGCAAGGCTTCGCCGCCGACTTTTTCCAGCGCCTCGGTGATGCGCCCGACGCAGACGTCCAGGCATTCAACGGCCTTGATTGCTGCTTCCATGATGCCGCTGTGGCCCACCATGTCGCCGTTGGCGTAGTTGACGATAATCACGTCATAACGTTGGTGCTCGATGGCATCGACGATTTTGTCGGTGACTTCCGGCGCGCTCATTTCAGGCTGCAGATCGTAGGTCGCGACTTTCGGCGACGGGATCAGGATGCGCTCTTCGCCCGGGAACTCTTCCTCGCGGCCGCCCGAGAAGAAGAAGGTCACATGCGCGTATTTTTCGGTTTCCGCGATGCGCAGTTGGGTCTTGCCGTTGGCGGCCAGGTATTCACCCAACACGTTTTTCAGGCTGCCTGCTGCAAACGCGGACGGCGCAGGGATGCTGGCTGCGTATTGGGTCAACATCACATAGTTGACCTTCGGCTGGCGGGCGCGCTCGAAGTCCTTGAAATCGTCTTCGACGAATACACGGGTGATTTCCCGGGCACGGTCGGCACGGAAGTTCATGAACACCACGGCGTCGCCGTCTTCCACTGTGACCTTGTCACCAATGCTGGTGGCTTTGACGAACTCATCGTTTTCGCCGCGCTCATAGGCCGCTTCAAGGCCCGCTACGCTGCTGGAGGCATTGAATTCCGATGCACCATCAACAATCAGGTTGTACGCCGCTGATACACGGTCCCAACGATTGTCGCGGTCCATGGCGAAGTAACGACCAATGATGCTGGCGATCCGGCCTTTGCCCAGGCGGGTAAAAGTGGAGTCCAGCAGTTCGAGGGATTTCTGCGCGCTGCGCGGTGGCGTATCACGACCGTCGAGGAAGGCGTGCAGGTAGATTTTTTCTGCGCCGCGCTGGGCCGCCAGTTCTGCCATGGCCACCAGATGATCCTGATGGCTGTGAACGCCACCGTCCGACAGCAGGCCGAGAATGTGTAAGGCCTTGCCTGCACCAACGGCTTTATCCACTGCGCTACAAATAGTGGGGTTCTGGAAGAACTCGCCATCGCGAATGGCTTTGGTGACTCGAGTGAAATCCTGATAAACCACTCGCCCGGCACCCAGGTTCATGTGGCCGACTTCGGAGTTGCCCATCTGACCGTCCGGTAGACCGACATCCATGCCCGAACCCGAGATCAGGCCGTTAGGCATCGACTTGTACAGGCGGTCCATGACCGGCATTTTGGCTGCCAGAATGGCGTTGCCCTCATGGCTCTCGCTGTGTCCGAAGCCGTCCAGAATGATCAGGACCAAAGGTTTTGGCGTGGTAGTCATAGATCCCACTCGTGGCTGAAAAAGTAAGTTGGAGAACAGATCGGCATTTTAGGGGCTGTTGATCTGCAATTGCGAGCCGCGATACCGGAGTTATCGGTTCTGGCGCGATGTCGTATGGGCTTGATCGACCTCATTGTCTGACGGGCTTTGGCCGACCTTGGCTGCTGTGTATACTGGCCGACATTTTAACGCCCTGGAACCTACTGATGCTTCAGCACCTGCTTGCTTTTGCTACCAACCACTATTTGATCACTGGCGCTTTCATCATTTTGCTGGGGATGCTGATCGCCTACGAATTGAGCAAGGGCGGTCGCAGCCTGAGCACAGGTGAACTGACCGCGCTGGTCAACAAGGATCAGGCCGTGATCATCGATATCCGCTCCCCCAAGGATTTCGCCACAGGCCACATCGTAGGTGCCCTGAACTTCCCGAACGACAAGGTCCTGACCCGCACCAGCGAGCTGGAAAAGCACAAGGCCAAGACTCTTATCATCGTCGACGCAATGGGCCAGCAGGCTGGCTCTGTCGCGCGCGAGCTGCTCAAATCCGGTTTTACGGCAGCCAAGCTGTCCGGCGGTGTCTCCACCTGGCGCGCAGATAATCTGCCTTTGGTGAAGTGAAATGGCTGAAGTCATCGTCTATTCCAGCGATTATTGCCCTTACTGCACTCGCGCCAAGCAATTGTTGCAGAACAAGCATGTGGCTTTCGAAGAGATCAGAGTCGATGGCAAGCCGCAAGTTCGCGCCGAAATGGTGAAAAAATCTGGCCGTACCTCTGTTCCGCAGATATGGATCGGTACGACCCATGTAGGTGGATGCGACGATCTTTTCGCCCTGGAGCGCGCCGGCAAGCTTGATGAGCTGCTCTGAGCCTGACTCCAACCCTCTTTCCAGAACTTAAACGTTAAAAGGACCCGAGATGACTGATCAACCGACAAACGGCACCGCTACCAACGAAGAAGATGCTCCGCAATTCTCGTTGCAGCGTATCTACGTTCGCGACCTGTCGTTCGAAGCGCCAAAAAGCCCTGCAATCTTCCGTCAGGAATGGACGCCTACCGTCAGCCTCGACCTGAACACTCGTCAGAAGCCGCTGGAAGGTGATTTCTACGAAGTGGTGCTGACGTTGTCGGTTACCGTCAACAACGGTGACGAAGTGGCTTTCATCGTTGAAGTGCAGCAAGCCGGCATCTTCCTGATCAAAGGCCTGGATCAAGGTTCGATGAGCCATACGCTGGGTGCTTTCTGCCCGAATATTCTGTTCCCGTATGCTCGCGAAACCATCGACAGCCTGGTCGTCCGTGGTTCTTTCCCGGCGCTGATGCTGTCCCCGGTGAACTTCGATGCCCTGTACGCGCAAGAACTGCAGCGCATGCAGGCTGCTGGCGAAACACCTACTGTTCAGTAAGTGTTTTAGCTGGACCCAAAAAAGCGCCTTTTGAGGCGCTTTTTTGTGGGTTATGAAGGCGTTGGAATATGACCTGTGGGAGCGAATTCATTCGCGAAAGCGGTGAGTCAGGCTCCGATGATGGTGACTGACACACCCGCCTTCGCGAATGAATTCGCTCCCACAGGGAAAGACCACGTCTACTTGAATCCCAACTGCCGCCAGCCTTCATACACTGCCACGGCAACGGTGTTGGATAGATTCAGGCTCCGACAACCCTCACGCATCGGCAAGCGCAGTCGCTGATCGGAGGGCAGGGCATCCAGAACTTCAGCCGGCAGGCCGCGACTTTCCGGGCCGAACAGGAAAGCGTCACCTTCCTGAAAGCTGGCGTCGTGGAAGGGGCGAGAGCCTTTTGTGGTAAAAGCAAACAGCCGCGGATGACCGATGCTTTCCAGGCAACTGGCGAGGTCGGGATGGGTCTGCAAAGTGGCGAACTCGTGATAATCGAGCCCGGCGCGGCGCAGGCGTTTGTCATCCAGTTCGAAGCCCAAGGGCTCGATCAAATGCAGGGTGCTGCCGGTATTGGCGCACAGCCTGATGACATTGCCGGTATTCGGCGGAATTTCTGGTTGAAAAAGGATGACGTGAAACATGCACGGCTCCGAGCTGAAGAATGGGGAGCATTCTACCCCTGAAGAGGACCCGCGGCCGAAGCTATGGCCAAAGGTTCTGGGTTCGCTGGCAATTGTCGGGCTTTTGGTCGGCTTGATGATCGGGCGTCTTACCGAGCCGACTCCGCTGGAACTGCTGCAGATAGAGGAACAGCCGACCGGGCTTGCCTTGTGGTTCAACCGTGAACCTGAGGTTGTGCCTGAGCACCAGGACGGAACGTTCGCCATGCGCTTTGCGGCCAAAGGTCAGCCGTGGAGAGGGCAACTGAAGGTCAACGGAAAGGATGTGCGCTGGAAGCTGGAGCGGGACAAGAAGGATTTGCTGCTGACTCTGCTGGCGGCCCGTCCTCTGCACGGCGACTTGCGCGGTGCGGAGCTGGACGGGCGCTGGAGACTGGAGGTCAGTCTCCGAGAGGAATAAAAGAGGGGAATCCCCGGCCTGCCTGTACCAAGGTCCCCAAAACTGGTGATACGTAACCTATTGCAGGCGTCGTGCCAGTTTTGAAATTTCTGCTTTCAAAAATATTTGCCTGTCCTGTTTCGTGCCCCCCAAGCCCGTGTTTTCGGGCTTCTCGAGTGTTTCATTCACTTATCAAATGTGTGTTCAGCGTCCATTCAGGCTGCCGGATCGGGATGGGCCTGAGTTTTGCCGAACTCGAAAACCGCTTCGTTATGGTGCAAACCTGGCGTTGGATGCACGGTTTTAACGTTTCCCAATTACGCCGCACGACAACAATTTCCCGATTTTGTTCGCTGCGCTCGCTGTCAGGTGCCCTCCCGCAGCCCCAAAATCGGCCGACAGATGGACCTGAAACGGCCGTTTCAAACTTTTCTCAGAACAAATTTTACGGGGCTACGTCCGGGTGATGACAACTGTAACAATCCGTGATGTACCCTCTGCGCCTCAATGATTGCGGGGATTTGAGTGGTTGTTGAGCTGTTTTGGGTGGGCTGATTCCAGAGAGCAGGCCGGTCGCTTTTTGCTTTCCGTTCGACCAGTCAGAATGATCTGACGAACGGCAGTGAAATATTATTTAGGAATTAGTGAAACAGCTCGATACACTCAATGACGGATGGATCCGACATGGTATGTGACATATAACCGACAGGTCTTAAAAGCTCAGTAATAATTCTTTTTCGATTTGTTAAATGTTCACTACCCTGCGACCACCGTGACCGGTGGGTCATTGGTCTTGAGGCGCTGATTAACCATTGGCTTCGGTCGGGTTTAGCGCTAACCGTAAATTTTTGGGTCAGAGCGTCCCAGGGCCTCGGCACCAGAAATTATAAAAAATTAAGATTCACGAGGAGCGATTCATGAAGAAGTCCACTCTGGCCATGGCTGTAGCCTTCGGCGTTATGGCTCAGCAGGCCGGTGCAGCAGGTTTTATTGAAGACAGCAAAGCGTCCGTTAGTTCGCGTACTCTGTATTTCAACAGCGACCCACGTGAAGGCACTGGCAACCGTACCGAAGAAACAGCAACTGGTTTGAAATTCGACTACCTGTCCGGTTTCACCCAGGGCACTGTTGGCTTTGGTCTGGACTTGCAGGCATTGGTTGGTATTCACCTTGACGGTGGTCGCGGTCATCACGGCGTTAACGGTGCTATCACTCCTAGTGAAGACTTTGCAACCAAAGACGGTAACGCTACTGCTAAATCCGTTGACGAGTGGACTCGTATTGGCGGTAACGCCAAGGCTCGCTTCTCGAAAACCGAACTTCGTCTGGGTAACGCGTTGGCACCGAACCTGCCAATTCTCGTTTCGAACGATGGTCGTTTGCTGCCATCTGCCTTTCAAGGCGGCATCGTAACTTCTAAAGAGCTGGAAGGTGTTACCTTCACCGCTGGCCAACTGGACAAGACCATTGGCCGTGCGTCGAGCAACTGGACAGGGTTGTCCGTTAACGGCGCAACTGAAGAAAGCGATCACTTCCGTTTCGCGGGCGCTGATTGGAAAGTCACTAAAGACCTGACTTTGCAGTACTACTTCGCCAACCTGGAAGACTTCTACAAACAGCACTTCCTGGGTCTGGTGCACGTGTTGCCACTGGGTGAAGATCAGTCCTTCAAGACAGACCTCCGCTACTTCAACAGCAGTGCTGACGGCAAGAACGACGACGCTACCGCTGGTTATCGCTTCAACAACAACAGCGGTTACGCCAAAAATGCTGGCCAGGTTGACAACAGCACTTGGTCCGCAATGTTCACCTACGCCTTGGGTGGTCACGCGTTGATGGTCGGTCACCAGCAAGTCGGTGATGACGGCGGTATGGTCTTCCTGAACCAGGGTAGCCTTACCAATGACCGCGGTCGCAACGAAGGTAACGGTGGTTCGAGCTTCTACCTCTTCACTGACTCCATGGTCGATGGCTTTAACCGTGCTGGTACCAACACTACCTTCGGTCAGTACTCCTACGACTTCGCACGTGTAGGCGTTCCGGGCCTGAAAGCCGCAATCGCTTACCTGCATGGCGATGACATTCGTGGCAACACCAATGCTACCCGCAACAACGACTACTCTCAGTGGGAACGCGATATGCGCGTTGACTACGTGATCCAGAGCGGTCCATTGAAAGGCTTCGGTACTACACTGCGTCATGGTTCGTACCGTGCCGATGCTGGTCTGAACGGCGCAACCGATACCGATCAAACTCGTTTGATCTTCAACTACACCTACGCTTTCAAATAAGCCTGGTCAGTTGAAAAGGAACCCCGCTTCGGCGGGGTTCTTTTTGCCTGAAATTTGATATCTCCAAACGCTATATTCAAAGCGTTATCTATTCTTTTTAATTTCTAACGAAGGGGCGCAGAGTGGCTTCAATGAATTAGCAAACATCACAACAAGGAGCCACATCCATGAGCTTGCGACTTGGCGATATCGCCCCTGATTTTGAACAGGATTCCAGCGAAGGTCGTATCCGGTTTCACGAATGGCTGGGTAACAGCTGGGGCGTGTTGTTCTCCCACCCCGCTGACTTCACCCCGGTCTGCACCACCGAATTGGGCTTCACCGCCAAGCTCAAGGACGAGTTTGCCAAGCGCAGCGTGAAGGCCATTGCGCTCTCTGTGGATCCAGTCGATTCCCACGTGAAGTGGATCGACGACATCAACGAAACCCAGAACACCCGAGTCAATTTCCCGATCCTGGCCGATGCGGATCGCAAGGTGTCCGAGCTGTACGATCTGATCCACCCCAACGCCAGTGAAACCCTGACCGTGCGTTCTCTGTTCGTGATTGATCCGAACAAGAAGGTGCGTCTGACCATCACTTATCCGGCCAGTACCGGGCGTAACTTCAACGAGATTCTGCGGGTCATCGACTCCTTGCAACTCACCGACAACCACAAAGTCGCCACGCCCGCTAACTGGGTCGACGGTGATGACGTGGTGATCGTGCCTTCGCTCAAGGATGAAGACGAGATCAAGCAACGCTTTCCAAAAGGCTATAGAGCCGTCAAACCGTACCTGCGTCTGACGCCACAGCCTAATCGCTGAATCACCCTTCCACGACAGATGGGGTTAGCTTGGGCCGATTCGTCGGCCCTTTTTTATATGTCTCGAATAACACTGGATCCCCTTGTGGGAGCAGAGCTTGCTCGCGATAAGGGCGGCACAGATATCAGGTCAATCGCGTCCAGTCCTATCGCGAGCAAGCTCTGCTCCCACAAAAATCATGCAATCCCTTCATATGCATTTAAAGAATAACCAAATGAAAAAATAAGATTTATGGATATAAAAAATCACTGATATGGTCACTGCAATTCAACAAAACCCTCACACCTTACTCGTCCGCCAACGGGCCAGCAGGTGCCACTGAATTAGCAAAGGAGCGCGCCATGCGCACAGCTATTTTGCGTCAAGGTTTGGTCGCTCTGTTTGCCGCAGCGGTCGCCTTCGGCGCTGTCACCCAGGCACAGGCCGAGACCTTGCGTATCGGTTATCAGAAGTACGGCACGCTGGTGCTGCTCAAGGCCAAAGGCACGCTGGAGAAGCGTCTGGCCGAGCAAGGCGTGCAAGTGCAATGGACCGAGTTTCCCGGTGGCCCTCAATTGCTTGAAGGTCTGAACGTCGGCTCCATTGATTTTGGTGTGACGGGCGAAACGCCGCCGGTGTTTGCCCAGGCCGCGGGTGCTGATCTGGTGTATGTCGCTTACGAGCCTCCCGCGCCGACCAGCGAAGCGATTCTGGTACCCAAGGACTCACCGATCACTTCCGTCAAAGAGCTCAAAGGCAAGAAAGTCGTCCTCAACAAAGGCTCCAACGTGCATTACCTGTTGGTCAAAGCCCTTGAAGATGCTGGCCTGAAATACACCGATATCCAGACTGTGTTCCTGCCGCCAGCCGATGCCCGCGCGGCATTCGAGCGTGGCAGCGTTGATGCCTGGGTTATCTGGGATCCCTACCAGTCAGCTGCCGAGCAACAACTGCAAGCGAAAACCCTGCGCGATGGCACCGGGATTGTGGATAACCACCAGTTCTATCTGGCGACCAAGCCTTATGCTCAGAAAAACCCGAAAGTCGTTCAGGCGCTGATTGAAGAAGTTCGCGCGGTAGGGGAGTGGTCCAAGGTTCACCCCGAAGAGGTGACCAAACAGGTTGCTCCTCTGCTCGGTCTGCCTGCGGATATCACCCTGACGTCGGTCAAACGCCAAGGCTACGGAGCGCTGTTCCTGACGCCGCAAGTGGTCGCCTCGCAGCAAAAAATCGCTGATACGTTTTATCAGCTCAAGTTGATTCCAAAGCCGCTGAACATCGCGGATGTGGTCTGGACGCCGCCCGCCGCCGTCGCGAAAGCGCCGTAATCAGTCGGACCCTGAGGAGACAACTCCATGAGCACTAGTGCTTCGCAACGAACAATCCAGCGCCTCGCGCCTTGGGCTCTGCCGATTCTGCTGCTGGCTATCTGGCAGCTGTCGGTCAGCGCTGGCTGGCTGTCCACCCGCATTCTGCCTGCGCCGAGCGCGGTCATAGAGGCGGGCGTCAATCTGGTTTCCAGTGGTGAAATCTGGACCCATCTGGCAATCAGCGGCTGGCGCGCAGGCGTCGGCTTCGCTATCGGTGGCGGCATTGGCCTGGCACTGGGTTTTATCACCGGCCTGTCGAAATGGGGCGAACGCCTGCTGGACAGCTCGGTACAGATGATCCGTAACATCCCTCATCTGGCGCTGATCCCGCTGGTGATTCTGTGGTTCGGCATCGACGAAACCGCCAAGGTCTTTCTGGTCGCATTGGGCACCTTGTTCCCGATTTACCTGAATACTTATCACGGGATTCGCAACATTGATCCCGCGCTGGTCGAGATGTCCCGCAGCTATGGTTTGTCCGGCTTCGGTCTGTTCTGGCATGTGATTCTGCCAGGGGCGATGCCTTCGATTCTGGTCGGCGTGCGCTTCGCATTGGGCTTTATGTGGTTGACGCTGATCGTCGCTGAAACCATTTCTGCCAGCTCCGGTATTGGCTACCTGGCAATGAACGCCCGGGAATTCCTGCAAACGGACGTCGTGGTACTGGCCATCGTGCTGTACGCAATATTGGGCAAGCTGGCCGACCTGGCTGCGCGTGGTCTGGAGCGCGTTTGCCTGCGCTGGCACCCGGCCTATCAAGTGACTAAAGGCGGTGCCGCATGAGCAGCTTGAAACAGCAACAGCCCGCGCATCTGCTGCGCGGCATCCCTCTGGCGGTTCAACAGCTGAAGAAAGCGTTCGGCAGCCGTGAAGTGTTGAAGAACATCGATCTGCACATTCCGGCCGGGCAGTTCGTTGCCGTGGTCGGCCGCAGCGGTTGTGGCAAAAGTACGCTGCTGCGTTTGCTGGCCGGGCTCGACAAGCCAACTGCCGGGCAACTGTTGGCGGGTTCTGGTGCATTGGCTGACGCCCGTGAAGACACGCGCCTCATGTTCCAGGAAGCGCGTCTATTGCCCTGGAAGAAGATCATCGACAACGTCGGCCTCGGTCTCAGCGGAGACTGGCGCGGTAAAGCACTGGAAGCTCTTGAGGCGGTGGGCCTGGCCGAACGAGCCGAGGAATGGCCAGCGGCATTGTCCGGTGGGCAGAAGCAGCGTGTGGCTCTGGCTCGTGCGCTGATTCACCAACCACGCCTGCTGTTGCTCGATGAGCCACTGGGGGCGCTGGATGCCTTGACCCGTATCGAAATGCAGCAACTGATTGAAAACCTCTGGCGCAAACATGGCTTCACCGTGTTGTTGGTGACCCATGACGTCAGCGAAGCCGTTGCGATTGCTGATCGCGTGATTCTTATCGAGGAAGGGCGTATCGGCCTGGACTTGCTGGTTGATCTGCCGCGCCCACGTGCCCGCGGCTCGCATCGTCTGGCCAACCTTGAAGCGCAAGTGCTCGAACGAGTGCTGTCGTTGCCTGGCTCGCCTCCTGAACCTGATCCCGTTTCACCGCTGCCTACGCAACTGCGTTGGGCCAATTAACCGACCGTTACCCATCAATCCCACACAGGAAGATCATCATGACTATTAAAGCCATCAACGTTCGTAACCAGTTCAAAGGCACCATCAAGGAAATCGTCGAAGGCGACGTACTGTCGGAAATCGACGTGCAGACTGCTTCGGGTATCGTGACTTCAGTCATCACAACCCGCTCGGTAAAAGAGCTGGAGCTGGTGGTAGGCAGTGAAGTGATCGCGTTCGTGAAATCCACCGAGGTTTCCATCGCCAAGCTGTGACCGATGCGCAAAAAACAACCCCGGACGGTGAATGCCCTCCGGGGTTTTTTGTTGGAGCGCATGGCTGTAGGAGCCCTCCCTTCATGCAGACAGCGCTGTCGCCCTGCTAAAAAGGAGTCTGTGGGAGTGAGCTTGCTCGCGATAGCGTTAGATCTGTTAAGAAGATGTCATCTGACCTGACGCTATCGCGAGCAAGCTCACTCCTACAGAAAATCGTCTAAAACTCAGATGGTTATTGATGATAGTCCACGAGCTGCTACAGGAGATTGTGTTTGTGGATAAACGCACTGGCCTTCTCGGCGAACATCAGCGGTTGATCTTCCATCAGAAAATGACCCGCATTGTCGATGAGCTGCAACGTCGAGCCGGGAATGTCGCCGTGCAAGCGGTGGGCGTAACTTGATGGCTGCCATTCATCTTCGGCACCCCAAAGGATCTGCACCGGAATGTTCAGCTCGGGCAGGCGTTGCGCGAAGTCTTCCGTGTAGCGCGAGTCGTAATGCGCGACCTGATTCTTGTAAAAGCCTTGCTGGCCGATGAGGCCGGTGATCGGTGCCAGGTAAGCTTCAAGCAACTCGCCTTCCATGATGCTTTTATTGAAAACCGCCATAAGCAGCTGGCGGATCATTAATTGCCGATGCTCGTCTGCGTTCATTACGGCATGTTCTGCGTAGTGCGCGCGGATGTGCTGCCAGCTTGCAGATGGCCACGAGTCGTAGCTGACGATATCGGCAATGGTCAGGGACAAGAAACGTTCAGGTGCTTCGATCGCCAACCGAAGCGCAACGCCTCCACCAATGTCGTGGGCGATCACATGCGTGCGCTTCAGCCCCCAGTGATCCAGCAACTGTTCCAACAGGATCCGTTGGGCTGCTACTGACGTGTCCTGGTTTTGCGGAAACTCCGAGGCGCCGAAACCCAGCAGATCGAACAGGTGCACTTTCAGCCCGGCAGCTACCAGTTCGGGGACAACGTTGCGCCAGATGATCGAGTGCGCAGGCGTGCCGTGCAGCAGGACAACCGGCAGCCCTTCGCCGTGGCAGCCAGTAGCGATACGTCGCCCTTCGATGATCACCTGATGATTGAGCAGTGGGTTGTTCATGTGCGTGGTCTCCGAGACGTTGATGACGGATTCAGCGTATCGAAGGGGTTTTCATGACGCCAATGACAACTTATGCTGCTGGAATTCGATTTTTGTCATGTGCATGTTTGCATTCGGAATGGAGCAAGCTCCCAGCTCATATTGATCGCAATCTTCTGTGGGAGCCGGGCTTGCCCGCGATAAAGACACCCTGGTCTAGATGCCACACCGCATCGCCCGTATCGCGAGCAAGCTCTGCTCCCACATGGACCGCGCTATTCCGTAGGACCGGCCGGGCGGCGTTCCGCTTTAGCCGGGAGAGCGGCATTTCAGGCGAAGGGCATATGGCGAATTTACTGGCCTTCTCGCGGCTAAAGCCGCTCCTACGACGAATTCGTTTACAGGGGTAAATTGTGAATCAACGCCTCCCCATCGACGTACTCCGGGCTCTACGCAGCATTGTCGAGCTGGGCAGTGTGACCCGCGCAGCCGAAAGCCTGAACCTCACTCAGTCCGCGGTCAGCTGGAAGATCAAGCGATTGGAGAAGCAGCTCGGACGTCTGCTGATTTGTCGTGAAGGCCAGCGTCTGGTTGCGACCAGCGACGGTGCCGAGTTGCTGATTCATGCGCGGCGCATCCTCAATTCCCACGACGAAGCGCTGGCGCTGTTTGCGCCATCCACCCTTGAAGGCACCGTCCGACTGGGCGTAACCGAGCAGGCTTCGCTCGCTCAGTTGTCACCGATATTGGCGAAG
Source organism: Pseudomonas quasicaspiana (assembly GCF_021147825.1). NCBI lineage: Bacteria > Pseudomonadati > Pseudomonadota > Gammaproteobacteria > Pseudomonadales > Pseudomonadaceae > Pseudomonas > Pseudomonas quasicaspiana. The sequence goes on along the minus strand of NZ_JAGTPI010000039.1, from coordinate 6,956 downwards.
TTTTCCAGGCAGCACGGTAATGTCGACGTTCGTGTCGTCGTCGAACAGAGTCAGGCGCTGCGCGAGTCTTTGATCAACGGCGCGCTGGATCTGGCCTTGCATCAGGATTTCGCTCACGGGCTGAGTACTGAAGATCACTTGCTGTGGAGTGAACGGCTGAACTGGTGCGTGCCTGCCGGTTGGGAATACAGCCCTGACACGACGGTTGCTCTCGTGACCTACGGGGCAGGATGTTTCTACGGCAATCTGGCGCAGGATCGTCTTCAGGGAGCAGGTATTCGCTGCAAGGTGGCGGTGCAGTGCCCCTCGACTGAGGGCGTGTTGTCGGCCATATCGGCAGGCCTGGGCATCGGGTTGGTGACGGCGAGCAATGTCGATAAACGCGTCGAGATCAATCATTTGTTCGAGCGCAGTATGCCGTTGCCAGAAGTGGCTAACGTGTTGCGTTTTAGCCAGCGCAAGCACGATCCGGTATTACAGGCATTGCAGCAGATGCTGGCGCAGACGTTGACGCGTGTCCGGGACGAGTCGCCGACTCCTGCGTGAAAATCAAGCCGTCAGTGGCTGCTCTCTTTTCGGCAGGCAGGGCGGTAAATACAGGCCGATATACGCATCAAACACCCGCATCCCTTCCTCCGCCATGCGCGGCGTGATTTCGTCATGCAATTGCATCGAGCGTGCGTACACCCGGTCGCCTAGCTCCATGGCCAGGGCGAACACGTCAACATCGCCCGGTAATACCGGCAGCGCGAAGTGTCGCTCAAAGACCTCGAGCATCAAGTGCCCCAGTTCGATGTCGTGCTGACGATCCGCCTGGGTGATTTCGGTCAGGCCATGCTGGGCGAGGATTAACTGACGAGCAGCCGCATCGGCGTTGTAGATGTCCAGCATGCGTTGTTCGACTATGCGTGACAGATCACGCCAGCTCGTGAGCGAGTTGTGTTCGATGGGCGCTTGCAGGCTGGCGCGAAAGGCAGCGTGGATATCAGCCGTCAGTGCTTCCAGCAGGGCGGGAACACTGGCAAAAAAGTGGTAAACGGATGACGGCGGAATCTGTGCCCGTTCGGCCACGCTGTAGATCGACAGGCTTGCGACACCTTCAGCCGCCAGCAACTCGCGTGCGGCTTCAAGGATCGAGCCGATCCGGGCCTGACTGGCTGCGCGCGGTTTGCGGGAGGTGACGGGGCGGGTCATGTGGCGTTCTCGTGGGCGGGGCTGCGGAGATTGTACAGCGGTGATGGATTCAATGCTTTCGCGAATGAATTCGCTCCCACGGGGATCACATCGCACATCTGTGGGAGCGAATTCATTCGCGAAGAGGCCGGTTCAGACGCAGAAAGCTCCACACAAAAAAACGCCGCACAACCTCTCGGCTATGCGGCGTTTTTTATGCTTCATACCATCATTTAAACGGTATGCAGGTACCAGTTGTACTCAAGGTCGGAGATGGAGTGTTCAAACTCTTCCAGCTCACTTTCCTTGCAGGCGACGAAGATATCGATGTATTTAGGATCGATGTACTTGGCCATGACTTCACTGTCGTCCAGCTCCCGCAATGCATCGCGCAGGTTGTTGGGCAGGCTTTGTTCGTTCTGCTCGTAAGAGTTGCCCGAAACCGGCGCGCCTGGTTCGATCTTGTTGGTCAGGCCGTGATGCACGCCCGCCAGAACAGAAGCCATCAACAGATAAGGGTTGGCGTCGGCACCCGCAACACGGTGCTCGATACGTACCGCGTCGGCAGTGCCGGTTGGTACTCGTACGGCCACGGTACGGTTATCCAGGCCCCAGCTCGGGGAGTTGGGCACATAGAACTGAGCACCAAACCGGCGATACGAATTGACGTTCGGGCAAAGGAACGCCATCTGTGCCGGTAGGGTCTCGAGCACACCGCCGATGGCATGACGTAACGCGGCGTTCTGCTCGGGATCCTCGCTGGTGAAGATATTCTTGCCATCGCGATCCAGGATCGAGATGTGTACATGCAAACCGTTACCTGCCTGGCCCGGGTAAGGCTTGGCCATGAAGGTGGTGTCCATCTCATGGTCGTAGGCGATGTTCTTGATCAGGCGCTTGAGCAGTACTGCGTAGTCACACGCTTTGATCGGGTCGGCAACGTGGTGCAGGTTGACTTCAAACTGGGCTGGAGCACTTTCCTTGACGATGGCGTCAGCAGGAATCCCTTGCTCCTTGGCACCTTCCAGAATGTCCTGGAGGCAGTCGACGTATTCGTCGAGGTCGTCGATCAGGTAGACCTGTGTCGAGTGCGGGCGTTTGCCGGAAATCGGTGAGCGGGGTGGTTGCGGACGGCCGTTTACGTTCTCCTGATCGATCAGGTAGAACTCCAGCTCGAAAGCGGCGCAAATCGTCAGGCCCATTTCGTCGAACTTGGTCACGACCTGGCGCAACACTTCACGCGGGTCAGCGAAAAACGGGTCACCTTCCAGTTCGTGCATGGTCATCAACAATTGCGCGGTAGGGCGCTTCTGCCAAGGCTCATTACACAGGGTGTCAGGGATTGGATAACAGATTCGGTCAGCATCACCGATATCCAGACCCAGGCCGGTACTTTCGACCGTCGAGCCATTGATATCCAGGGCAAATAAAGAGGCAGGCAGGTTAATGCCCTTCTCGTAAACCTTATGGAGGCTGGTGCGTTCAATGCGCTTGCCGCGCACCACACCATTCATATCTGCAATCAGAAGGTCAACGTACAGAACCTCAGGATGTTCCTTAAGGAACGCGTTCGCTTCGTTAAGCTGAACGGCACGCGGGGGTACCGACATGATGCAACACCTTTGTTGTTAAAAATATCAATCATCGAGCTTTACGGGTTTCAGTCAATCCGAAAGCCATGATGAAGTCAATAGAGCCTTCCCTTGCCCCGAAAGGGCGCAAAAAGGCCGTTTTTGCCGCAAATCAGGGCAAGTATTTAACAGCGGAAGGCTACGGATTACGGGGCTTTCACGGTGCCTGTTCGATTTCTAAAGGCCTGTTGTGTAAAAAAACGAACAAGGCTAAGCTCGATTGCAACCCAGAACAGCAACAACACGGGGGTCCCATGTCACGCCTGCCCTTGATCGGCGTCACCGCCTGCACCAAGCAGATCGGTCATCATGCTTATCATGTTTCTGGCGACAAGTACGTCCGCGCGGTAGCAGTGGCTGCCAAGGGCATGCCGTTGATTCTGCCTTCACTTGGCCCCTTGCTGGACCCCGCTGACATTCTTTCCAGTCTCGATGGACTGCTGTTTACCGGTTCGCCTTCCAATGTCGAACCCTACCACTATAGTGGCCCAGCCAGTGCGCCGGGTACTGCTCATGATCCCGAACGCGACCGCACCACCTTACCGCTTATTCGTGCTGCCGTGGCAGCCGGTGTTCCGGTTTTAGGCATTTGCCGTGGTTTTCAGGAGATGAATGTGGCGTTTGGTGGCAGCCTGCATCAGCGCGTCCATGAAACTGAAGGCTTTATGGATCATCGTGAACCCGACAATGAACCGGTAGAAATCCAGTACGCGCCGAGTCATCCCATGCGCGTTCAGCAGGGTGGTGTGCTGGATGCATTGGGGCTGGCGAGTGAAATCCGCGTCAATTCGATTCATGGACAAGGTATCGAGCGTCTGGCACCGGGTCTGCGGGTTGAGGCCCTCGCACCCGATGGCCTGATTGAGGCCGTCTCGGTCCAGGGCAGTCCGGGCTTTGCGCTGGGCGTGCAATGGCATCCCGAGTGGCAAGTTACAGCGAACCCTGATTACCTTGTCATCTTCCAGGCGTTTGGCGATGCCTGCCGTAAACGAGCACTACAACGCGACGCCGATGCGTCAAATAACGCCTGATTCGCGATCAGGACTCTGACCACCTGAGGTATTTATGAGTACCAACCTCGACCAGCTCACCGATTGGTTGAAAGAACACAAGATCACCGAAGTCGAATGCATGATTGCCGACCTGACCGGGATCACTCGCGGCAAGATTTCTCCCACCAACAAATTCATTGCCGAGAAGGGCATGCGCTTGCCGGAGAGCGTATTGCTGCAGACGGTAACCGGTGACTACGTCGAAGACGACATCTATTACGAATTGCTCGACCCGGCAGACATCGACATGTTCTGCCGTCCGGATGCCAACGCGGTTTATGTAGTGCCCTGGGCCATCGAGCCCACCGCGCAGGTCATCCACGACACCTACGACAAGCAGGGCAACCCCATTGAGCTGTCGCCGCGTAACGTCTTGAAGAAAGTCCTCAAGCTCTACGCCGATCAAGGCTGGCAGCCCATTGTTGCGCCGGAGATGGAGTTTTACCTGACCAAGCGCAGCGACGACCCTGACTACCCGTTGCAGCCGCCAGTCGGGCGCTCCGGGCGTCCTGAGACGGGTCGTCAGTCGTTCTCCATCGAAGCAGCCAACGAGTTCGATCCGCTATTCGAAGACGTCTATGACTGGTGCGAACTGCAAAATCTCGACCTGGATACACTGATCCATGAAGACGGCACGGCGCAGATGGAAATCAATTTCCGTCACGGTGACGCCTTGTCGCTGGCCGATCAGATTCTGGTATTCAAGCGCACCATGCGCGAAGCGGCCCTCAAGCACGATGTCGCAGCGACGTTCATGGCCAAGCCGATGACGGGCGAGCCTGGCAGCGCCATGCATTTGCACCAGAGCATCATCGACATCAAGACTGGCAAGAACATCTTCTCCAACGAAGACGGGACCATGAGCGAGCTGTTCCTGCAGCATATCGGCGGCTTGCAGAAGCTGATCCCCGAGCTGTTGCCGCTGTTCGCGCCCAACGTCAACTCGTTCCGCCGCTTCCTGCCCGATACTTCGGCACCGGTAAACGTTGAGTGGGGCGAAGAAAACCGTACGGTTGGCTTACGTGTCCCGGATGCCGGCCCGCAGAACCGTCGTGTCGAGAACCGCTTGCCCGGCGCCGACGCCAACCCTTATCTGGCGATTGCCGCGAGTCTGCTGTGCGGTTTCATTGGGATGGTTGAACACATCAACCCGAGCGCTCCGGTCGTCGGCCGTGGTTACGAACGGCGCAACCTGCGTCTGCCGCTGACCATTGAAGATGCACTGGAGCGCATGGAAAACAGCAAGACCGTCGAGAAATACCTGGGTGAGAAATTCATCAAGGGCTACGTCGCGGTCAAACGTGCCGAGCACGAAAATTTCAAACGCGTCATCAGTTCGTGGGAACGCGAGTTCCTGTTGTTTGCGGTTTGATACAAGGCACCCAGATCTGAAGTGAACGCTGGACCTGTGGGAGCGAGGCTTGGTCTGGGCGGCATTCCGACGATAAGAACACCTCGGACTCAAGTGAATCGCGTCCAGCCTTATCGTCGGAATGCCGCCCAGACCAAGCCTCGCTCCCACATCAAAACCGTGTTCCAGCTTGGATGCTCTTAAGCACTACAAGCTAAAAGCATATGGAGTTGTGTAATGAGTTCCAAAAACCCGCAAACCCTCGAATGGCAGGCCTTGAGCAGTGAGCATCACCTGGCCCCGTTCAGCGATTACAAGCAACTCAAAGAGGTTGGCCCTCGGATCATCACCCGTTCCAGCGGGGTTTATCTGTGGGACAGCGAGGGCAACAAGATCCTTGATGGCATGTCCGGCCTATGGTGTGTCGCCATCGGTTATGGCCGCGAAGAACTGGCCGATGCAGCCGCCAAGCAGATGCGCGAACTGCCTTACTACAACCTGTTCTTCATGACGGCTCACCCGCCGGTGCTGGAGTTGGCCAAAGTTATCTCCGAAATCGCCCCTGAAGGCATGAACCATGTGTTCTTCACCGGTTCCGGCTCGGAAGGCAACGACACCATGTTGCGCATGGTTCGCCACTATTGGGCAATCAAAGGCCAGCCGAACAAGAAAACCATCATCAGCCGGGTCAACGGTTACCACGGCTCGACAGTCGCGGGCGCAAGCCTGGGTGGCATGACCTACATGCACGAGCAGGGCGACTTGCCGATCCCGGGCATCGTGCATATCCCGCAGCCGTACTGGTTTGGTGAAGGCGGTGACATGACGCCGGACGAGTTCGGTATCTGGGCTGCCGAGCAACTGGAGAAGAAAATTCTCGAACTGGGCGTGGACAACGTCGGTGCGTTTATTGCCGAGCCAATTCAGGGTGCGGGCGGCGTTATCGTGCCACCTGATACCTACTGGCCTAAGGTCAAAGAGATCCTCGACAAGTACGACATCCTGTTCGTCGCCGACGAAGTGATCTGTGGGTTTGGCCGTACGGGTGAGTGGTTTGGTAGCGACTTCTGCGGCCTCAAGCCGGACATGATGACCATCGCCAAAGGCCTGACCTCAGGCTACATCCCTATGGGCGGGTTGATCGTGCGTGACGAAGTGGTGGCTGTGCTCAACGAAGGCGGCGACTTCAATCACGGCTTTACGTATTCAGGGCATCCGGTGGCTGCGGCCGTGGCGCTGGAGAACATTCGCATCCTGCGTGAAGAGAAAATCGTCGAACGCGTCAATGCGGAAACGGCACCATACTTGCAGAAACGTCTACGTGAGCTGAGCGATCACCCGCTGGTGGGTGAGGTCCGTGGTGTGGGCTTGTTGGGGGCCATTGAGCTGGTCAAGGACAAGACAACCCGCGAGCGTTACACCGGTAAAGGGGCGGGCATGATTTGTCGAACCTTCTGCTTCAACAATGGCCTGATTATGCGGGCTGTAGGCGACACCATGATTATCGCGCCACCGTTGGTGATCAGTTTTGCGGAAATTGATGAGTTGGTCGAGAAGGCCCGCAAGTGCCTGGATCTGACGTTGGCTGAGCTGCAAGGTTAGGCCGGTCTTGAACTGTGGGAGCCGGGCTTGCCCGCGATAAGGCTGGACGCGATCTAAAGTGAACCGCGTCCAGCCTTATCGCGGGCAAGCCCAGCTCCCACATGAGATGGCATCCCCCTGTCTACAGCGGATCGGGCTCCCCTCACA